>NZ_JBYVEB010000073.1:0-16513 GCF_058117085.1 Chryseobacterium sp. CG10_8
AAAATGTTAAATGGTTTATCAGCTTTAAAGTAAAAATTCCATTATAATTTAATTATTGTCTTAGTTATTTGTCCAACCACAATTTGAATTGGGGCATTTTTATTCTGCTTACGATGACTTCCACGTCTCGGTCTCGCTTCAAAATGATTTTTGCTTTCTCGTTGAAGTATTTGTGAATGCTTTCGATACTGTTGATGTGCAAAATAAACTGTCGATTGACACGGAAGAAATATTGAGGGTCGAGCTGTTCTTCCAGTTCTTCTAAATTGTAAGGTACGGCTATTGAAGAACCATCAAGAAGCTTAAAATGTACATTTTTGAATTCTAAAAAAACATAGTCGATTTCCTCTACTGCAACTACTTTGTAGGTTTCGCGATAATGCAGTAGAAAACGGGCTTTGTATTTTTTCTCCTTCGTTCTCAGCATATTCATTATTTCGGTCACGTCTTCAGAGGAAGTCAGGGGTCGAAATTCATATACTTTTTCCAGAGCATCTTCCAATTCTTCCTGAACTATTGGTTTTAGCAAATAGGCGGTACCATACACCTTGAATGCCTGTAATGCATATTCGTCATAAGCGGTCGTGAAAATTACTTGACTCTGAATATTGACTTGCTTGTAGATTTCAAACGACAAACCATCTTCCAACCGAATATCCATAAAGATGATGTCGGGATGCGGATTGGCATTCAACCACTCGACACTTTCCTGAATATTGGGTAAAACGGCTAATAAATTGGCGGTGTCATCGCATTTTTTTACCATACTTTTCAGCAAGTCGGCATTGTGTTGTTCGTCTTCTATGATAAGGTAGTTCATAATTTCAATCATAAATTTAATAAAGGCAATTGCACTTCAAACTCGGTGTCTGTGGTAATGACTTCCGGTAATTTACCTTGTAGTAAATAAAATCTTTCTCTGATGTTTTTTAAGCCCATTCCGGTATTTTTATAATCGATTGGAATGGGTTGCAGGTTGTTTTTTACCGTAATGGTTCCGTTCCCGCAACTGCTAATGGACAATCTCAACGGTTTTTTAGAAGTAGAAATATTATGCTTGATGGCGTTTTCAATCAACAGTTGTAAGGTTACCGGTGGTATACCTTTTACTTTGTCTTCAGGTTTAATATTTACATCTAAATGGATGGTTTCTCCGTGTCGAATTTTAATCAAATGAAAATACATTTCCACAAATTTCAATTCATCTTCGAGCGATACGATATCCTTTTTTGCGGTTGTCAAAATATAGCGATACACTCTGGAAAGGTTCGATAAAAATTCTTGTGCACCTTTTGGATTCGTTTCAATAAGTTGCGTTAGAATACTAAAATTATTAAATAAAAAATGAGGGTCTAATTGCAATTTCAGGACTTCTAATTCAGATTTTAAAGCACTTTCTTTCAGTTGATGAGCGTGTATTTCGAGCTTATTGGTTTCGGTAACTTTGTCTTTCCATTTTTCAAAATAGAAAAAGGAATTGTAAAAACTATTCACGAATGCACCGACCACTACATTGACAACCAAATATTGTCGCACTCCTAATTCTAAGTCGGGGTTATTTCCTGCAGGTTCCGGCCACAACCAACCATACAGCACATTTTCCAAGGAAAGCATCAAAACCATACAAGCGATTACCACAATTGTTGTGATAAGAAAATGGGTTATCATACTGTTTTTTGCCGGCATCCATTTTTCTATCCAATCGGAAAGTAATCGGATTACCCAAAACAGAATACCATACATCACGATACCACCGATAATGGTGATGCTTATCTCTGACCATTGAGCTTCGCGATAAAAATTCCACCAGTTGCTTTGTGGATTGAGTAGGTATTGAATGAAGTTCGCCAATGCCAGTGAAACCAGAATTCCACTCCAATAGAAAAGGCTTTTCCGTGATTGGTGGCTATGAACTGTATCTTTATTATTCATTAGTTTCCGCCTAAAGATTTGTACAATGCAATGTATGAATTTATTTCTTTTTGGGTAGCCAAAGTATAGGCCAATTCGGTCTGAAAATAAGTTTGCTGTACCACCAACACTTCCAAATAATTGGCTTCCCCATATTTGTAAAGTATTTGTGCATCGGCAATCGCTTTATCCATCGCAATTTTTCTGTTGTTAGCTTCAGTCATTTGTTCCTTTATTCGACTGATATTATTCATAGAGATACTCACTTCTTCAACCGCATTGAGTACCGATTTTCTGAACTCAAGAACGGCAATTTCACGTTGGTGCAAAGCTTGTTCATAATTAGATTGAATTGCTTTTTTGTTGAAAATAGGTTGTGTAAGACCTCCTGCCAAATTCCCAAACAAAGATGCCGGAATGGAAAACCAATTGGTGGCTTTGATGGCACTTAAACCACCTTGTGCCGTAATTTTAATACTTGGATAAAACTCAGTTTTGGCAATACCTACACGAGCTGAAGCGGATTGCAATAGTAATTCTTGTTGTTTAACATCGGGACGGTTTGACAATAAATCTGCAGGAATGCCCACATTCAAAGCGGAACCAAATTGAATATTTTTAAACGATTGAGAGCGTTCCACCAAAGTTGGATAACTTCCTGCCAAGGTTGATAAGGCATTTTCCTGAGCTTTGATACTCGCCTTTATTTCGGGAATTAAAGCATTGGTTTCCGCCAATTGTGCTTCGGATTGTTTAATTGCAAGCGAAGTTACATCGCCAACTTTGTACTGTATTTTTAAGGTATTCAAAGTCTCTTTCATATTGCTTGCTACCGATTCCGTGATGCGTAATTGCTCATCCAAACTCAATAAATTATAATACGCTTGAGCGGTCAAAGCAATGAGTTGCACTCTTACTGCTCTTCGGTTTTCGCCAATACTTAAATAGTTGGATAATGCTTCTTCTCTTTGCTTTTTTTGCTTATCCCAGAAATCAACATCCCACGAAACGGAAGGTGCAAAACTATATTCCTCGTTTAAAAGTCCTGCACCAGAAGCACCCGTTGCACCATTTTTAGAAACTCTTTGCAAACCAGCGTTGACTTGCAAATTAATTTCGGGAAGATAATTTAGTTTAATGGTTTTCAAATTAGCTTGGGAAACCATTATCTGCTCGGACGCTATCTTCAAATCGAGATTATTGGCTATTACTTTATCAAGCATTTTTACCAGAATGGCATCGGTAAAATACTGTTGATAAGACGGAATTTCTGCTTTACCCATATCACTTGACTGCTGAATGGTATCGAATGACTTGGGAAGTTCCAAATCTGGTTGTGTATAATTTTTAGTTACATTACAAGATTGCAAGAATGTTGTAAGTAATGCTATGGCTACGATAGCTATTTTAAATTGTTTCATTGTTTTCAGTTTTGTTAGCCGACATTTTTTCTTGTAAATTTTGGAATATCATAAACAGTATCGGAATGATGAAAACCCCGAGTATTGTGCCTATCAACATTCCACCAATCGCACTCATACTGATGGATTTGTTCCCGATTGCGGTTCCGCCTGAGGCAAACATTAGTGGAATTAACCCCGCAATGAAAGCAAATGAAGTCATCAGGATAGGACGTAATCGCATTTTTGCACCTGCAATTCCCGCATCAAAAATGGAAAGTCCCGCTCGTCGTCGTTGGATGGCAAATTCTACTATCAGAATTGCATTTTTAGCCAAAAGTCCAATCAGCATAATCATCGCAATCTGCACATAAATATTATTGTTAACACCACCTAATCCGATTGCGATAAACACGCCCAAAATTCCCGTAGGTAAGGATAGCATTACCGCCAATGGCAGTAGGTAACTTTCGTATTGTGCAGACAAAAGCAAGTAAATAAATAAGAAACTCAATCCGAAAATAAGAAGCATTTGAGACCCCGAATTTCTTTCCTGCAAACTCAATCCTGCAAATTCATAACTATAGCCTTTGGGTAATTCTTTTTGCAATACTTCGTCAACGGCGTCCATCACTTTCCCTGTGCTGACATCTCCTGAAGCATTTAAGTTGACTCTAATGCTATTGTAGAGATTGTAACGGCTAATTTCTTGAGGGCCAAAAACTTTTTTCAAGGTGACCAAAGTGGAAATAGGCACCATTTGATTTAAGTTATTTCTAATCATAATATTGTTCAGCGAAGTTTCATCTTTACGGAACTCGGCTTCGGAACGAACATTGACACGGTACAATCTTCCAAACCTAACAAAGTCGGTGGTTTGTGAACCTGTTAAATACAACTGCAAAGCATCCATCACTTCTTTTGGTGTTAAGCCCAATTGTTGGGTTTTATCTTCGTTCAGTTCTACTTCGTATTGCGGATAATCACTTCTAAAAGAGGTGAATGCCATATCAATTTCTGGGCGTTTGCCTAAAGCATCGATTATTTTTTTACTGATGGCTTCAAAATCTTTGATACTTCCAGAACCTCTATCTTGAAGCACAAATTCAACACCTCCGGCTGTACCAAAACCTTCTACCGCAGGGTTACGAAAAACCAGAAATTCACCTCTAACTTTGCCTTTCATTGCATTTTCAATCTTGTGCATTACTTCATTAATATTCGAAACCTCGCCTCTGTCTTTGGGCTCTTTCAGAGTAATGAACCCCATCGCTGAATTGGGTGCGGCACCAGAACTTAAAAGACTAAAACCTGAAACGGTACTGATACTTCTGACCTCGGGTTGTTCTCTTAAAATCTTTGTAACCTTTTCCATTTCCTTGGTGATGAATTGCAAATTGGAACCTGCTTGTAGATTAACCGCAAAAGTCAAATTGTTGTCATCTTCTTCAGGCACGAAACCTTTTTGCGTGTTGTTCATTAAGACAAAAGCGGTGATTGAAACCAGTACCAATGCACCAATAGCAATGATTTTTTTCTTACCTAAAAACTTGACGGCACCAACATATTTATTGGTCAAACGTTCAAAGCTCTCATTGAATGCCGTAGAAAAGCGTTGCGTGAATTTTTGATTTTCATCATTTTCATTGCTGTGATGATTTTTCAATAATAAAGCACACAAAGCGGGGCTTAAGGTTAAGGCATTCACCGCCGAAATTAAAATAGCAATCGCCAATGTATAAGAGAATTGCTTATAAAATATTCCAGCCGGACCTTCCATAAAACCTACAGGAAGAAAAACCGCCGACATTACTAAAGTAATCGATACAATCGCTCCGCTGATTTCACTCATTGCCGAAGTCGTAGCGGTTTTAGCACTTTCACCTGTTTGTTGCATTTTGGCGTGAACAGCCTCTACCACGACAATAGCATCGTCAACTACAATACCAATGGCAAGTACCAACGCAAACAGCGTTAATACATTCACCGAAAATCCTATCAGATAAATGAAAAAGAAAGTTCCGATAATGGATACAGGTACGGTAATCGCAGGAATAATGGTTGAACGGAAATCCTGAAGAAAAACCAACACAACAATAAAAACTAAAACGAAAGCTTCAATCAGTGTCCATTTCATTTGAGAAATGGAAGCATCCAAACGGTCTTTCATATTTTGAATTACTTCAAAACGAATTCCATCAGGTGCATTTTTTTGGAAGGTCTCTAACGATTTTTGCACTTCTGTAGCAATATCATTGGCGTTAGAACCACTGGCTTGCATCACCGCAAAAACCACTGAAGGTTTTCCATCGGTATAGGTGTCGCCTGAATAACTCGACAAACCAAATTCGATACGAGCCACATCGCCCAAACGCAAAACAGAAGCATCGTTTTTTGAACGAAGGATAATTTTTTCAAATTCTTCAGGCTTATTCAATTTCCCTTTATAACGAAGAACGTACTGTAAAGAAGCGTCGGATTCTTCGCCTAAACTTCCGGGCGAGGCTTCAAAACTATATTGTTGTATAGCGGTTTCTACATCGGCTGGTGTCAATCCGTAGGAAGCAAGTTTTGTTGGGTTAATCCACACCCTTACCGAATAATCTTTTGCTCCAAACGAACTCACATTTCCTACCCCTGGAATTCGGCTTAATTCCGGAGCCAGATTGATATTGACATAATTTTGAAGAAAGGCTTCATCATATTTTTCAGGTTTATCGCTGTTGACGTTGACCACCATTAAATAGCCGTTTTGTTGCTTCGTTGTCGTTAATCCTAGGCGTATCACCTCCGAAGGCAACTGTGCATTGGCTTGAGCCACACGATTTTGAATATTCACCGCAGCTTGGTCAGGATTTACATTTTGCTTAAAAATAACGGTTATAGAAAAACTACCATCATTTGCCGCACTCGAGGTCATATACTGCATATTCTCCACGCCATTGATTGCCTGTTCTAAAGGCGTGATAACAGAACGAATTACACTTTCAGCGTTGGCTCCCGGATAAGTTCCCGATACATATACTGTGGGTGGAGCAATATCTGGAAACTGCGTCATCGGAATTCGTAAAAGTCCCAAAAGCCCAAGTAATACCAGTATAATCGAAATGACTGTCGCGAGTACAGGTCTTTTTATAATCTTGTTCAACATTTTTTCTGAGGATTTAATGGTTGGTTTTTGGCGTTACGATGGTACTTTCAGGAATGGTAGCCAGTTCATTAGCGATAATTCTGTCTCCGGGTTTAAAACCTGTTTTCACAATGTAGAAATCGCCTGATTTTTTGTAATCCGTAAGTGCAACACGTTCCATTTTATTTTTACTGTTAAGTAAACCCACAAATAGTTTGTCTTGTACTTCGTAAGTCGCTAACAAAGGAATTTTATATACGTTTTGTACGGTTGTTTTCAAAACGATTCTACCCGTGTTTCCGGTTCTTAATAAACTTTCGGGATTGGCAAAAGAAGCACGCAATGTTACCGAACCTGTTGTCGCATCGAATTGTCCATCCATCATATCAATTTTTCCCGATTGACTGTATAAACTACCATCTGCCAATAACAAGTTGATATCTTGAAAACTTTTCAATTTTTCGATGAGGTTTGCTCCGGGACGAGTGGCGTTGATTTTTAGAATTTCACTTTCAGAAAGCGAAAAGTAGGCGTAGATTTCTTTAACCTGAGACAAAGTCGTTAAAGCCTGTGCATCATTCGGTGCTACCAAAGCTCCCAATCGATTAGGAATTCTGCCTATGTAACCACTAATTGGAGCTCTTACGACTGAAAATGCCAAATTAACATCCGCCGAAGCAACTAAAGATTGTTGTTGTTTTACAACGGCTTTCGCATTCTCGTAATTGGTTTTGGCTTTTTGATATTGAAAGTTTGCTACTACTTTGTTGTCGCTAAGTGTTTTGTATTTATCTAAATCCAGTTGTGCGGATGCTAACTGCGATTTAGCTGTTGCCAAAGAAGCTAATGCGAAGTTTTTCTGCTCGCGATACACCGTTGCATTGATGCGAAAAAGTGGCGTTCCTGCTTGTACAAAAGCACCTTCGTCAACATATATTTTTTCGATATAACCACTAATTTGAGGACGGATTTGGACATTTTCCTTACCCTGTAAACTAACTGGAAAAGCTTGTTCGATTGTTGCATCCGTGGGTTGTAAAGTAAGCACTTCTACCTGCACCGATTCAGATGACTGTGTGTCTTTTCCGCTGGAATTAGTACAACTATGCAAAAGAAGCATCGCTACACAAAATAGAAAAAATACACTCATCTTCTTTTTTATAAAACTGTTCATTGTTATTCTCTTTTTGACAATTATTACTGTCAAAAGTAGAACAGCTTTACACCTGAATTAAGGTAAATCTAACCGAAGTGCGGAAATTGGAATGTGAAATGCGGAAATGATTAATTGAACTTTTGAAGGGTTTGTGGAAATTTGAAAATTTTGAAAAAGGCGGTTTGTTATTAAGAATTCAAGATTAACTTTGGTCAGTTTGAGAATCACTACTGTTATCCCAATTCATCTGAAAAAAAACTAAGAGTGGTAGTGAAAAATATTCACATTTTCAATGTATGTATGCAAAGTCGATTTCAGGAATAAATAGCGGACTTATTTTCAAGAACGTTCATAGTCAAAATTTCCATCAGGAGGAATAGTCAAAAGGCCTCTTTTGTTCATGTCATTGGTAGATTGGGTATATATGTAGTGATACCACCATAAGAAAAATTCTTCAAAAGAAATTTCTTGTGAATACCCTGTTTTCCTATAAACTTCTTCAGCATATGAGCGATGCTTTTCTAAAATGGTTAATAGTTTCGGTAAAAAATCGGATGCCATTTGTCGTAAAACCAAATCATCATTATCCGAAATATGATTGTCTGAAGATTGCAAGTTTGAGTATTTGCCACCTGAATCGCGATTGTTACCGTATACTGCTATCATTTTTTCCTTTGAAAAACTTAAAATAGCATTACCATATATTCCAAATGCTTCCCTATTTTTTTCTGCATTTTCCTGAAGACTTGCATAATAGTATTTACCGTGTCTTAAAGGTCTCTCATACTCTTTTCCATTTGTTGGTTTGAAAAAGTTTTTTTCCATTTCGAATATTTGCCAATTATCCAATAATACATCACTAAGAATGAGAAAAGACCAATGTTCAAAGCTTTGTCTTTTCGCCATATCCGTTTTAGCAAATAGAGCTTTGATATTTGTGGCTTCTTTTTCTATTTCGTCAGCTATTTCTTTTGAGATGGGTTTGGCGTAACGGTACAGTTTTTCACCATCTTTTTTTGTTGCGATAAATACAGTAGGTTTGAGTTTTCCATTGGTTTCCTTGAGCCAACTCTTACTCTTCAACAATTCAATTGTTTTGTTGACTGTCTTATCATCCAGCTTTGTATCATTTTTGAAATCTGATATAGATTTGTTTTCATGCAAATATGCCAATAGAAAATTTGCGCTATCTTTTTTTATATTGAAATCTGGAATATTATCACCCCTTGAAATCATACTTCTTTTAATGTTTTTTTCTAAAATTGTCGTTTTTTCAACAGTTTTACAGCTTGTTACTGATAACAAAAAAAGCATTATCAAGCTAATTGCAGTCTCTTTCATAGTTGAGTTTTGTAGTTTTTAATAGTGACGATTATAATATTTCTAACGAAAAAAAACTATCGAAAGTATGCGAAAAGTGAACTGAAACCCAGCGAAATGGTTCGTCTAAACCAAAGTTCGATTTTCAACGAAATGAAGCCAATTTTTTTCTGGAAAAGTGAAGTAACAAAAACTAGCGAAATTGAAATCAATTATTTCCCCGTTCTATTAAGTAAATCATCAATGTTATTACCTCTAGTATCTTCATTAATTTTTTTACCAGATTTGAAATTATATGAAAATTTTAAAGAGAACCCTTGAGTGTTAAACTTAAGCTTATTATACTCATAAATCTTATTGATTTCAGAATATCCTTTGTTACGATCAGTATTGAAAATATCATATACTCTGAATCTCAAATTACCATTCCCTTTAAAGATTGGAATTGTCATACTTAATGAGCTTCTAAAGTTGGAATAATCATAATAGTACTGATATTTATTGGGCGCGCTGTAAGATAAATCCAAGTCCATTTGAATTTTATGTGGTAAGCTTAGGCTTTGGGTACTTTCAAAGGTTGCTGAATATCCTTTTGAAAAATAGTCCAATTCCGAAATTCGAAAATCCCGATAAAACAAGTTGATTTTATTGGTGGATTCCCAAAACTTCGCAAACTTTACTGGAACACTTAAGGATAGCAAAACAAAGTTTTGATACCCTATGTTTTCTGGTTTAGTGACTATAACATTGTCTTCAATAATAGATGGAATATCCACAATATTATTTTTTGAGTACTGATATTGCACGATAAAACGGTAGCGTTGTTTCAAGGTATATCCTGTTTGTAATCTGTATATATCGACAGGCTTCAGATTTTGGTTGCCAGAATTTATTTGATTTGGTTGTGAACTTGAAATTGTTGGGTCGTAACTGAAAAAACTTGGGCGTAATATTCTTTTCGACATATGTAAATAGAACGAATTATCTTCGTTAACAGTGTACGTCAATGTCGCTGAAGGTAGTAAACTGTTATAATCTTTACCGCCTGAAACGCTTTTATTAGTATGAAATGAGTTGTCTGTATATTCATTTCTTAACCCTAAATTAAACTTTAATTTTCCACGATTGAAATCATATTTGACAAATACTGAATAAATATTTTCAGAAAAATCAAAGTGTTGAGAGAGGTTGGTTATAAAAATAGAGTGATTATAATAATCTAAAATGTTCTGATTGTCACTATTGGCATATTTTACTCCAAAAGCTAGGTTGCTTTTATCTTTAAATACTTTCTTGTAATCTGCAGAAACAGTAAAAATATTATAAGTCAGCTTAGTGTCTTGGGTTGTTTCGTCCGTCCCTTCTAAAACTTGATGGCTATAAAATTGACTTTCAGTGGAAAATGGATTTGTAAATTGGTCCAAAGCATAATCTGAATTTATGGTTAGTTTGCTTCCCAATTCATCAGGTAAATAAATATACTGTAGGGAAAAAGTATGGGTTTTACCTATAGACTCCGCACTATTTCTCACTATTGCAGAACTATCTGAAACAGTTGGGCTTGTAATCTTGTAGCTGTAGGAATAAACTTTGTCTAAATCTCCATCAAAAGAGTAATCGTAAAGGAAACTAATTTGATTTTTCTTATTGATTTCGTAATCCAAATTTAATGTTGCATTATATCCTAAGCGTTTAAGCGAGGCATCTGTTGTTCCTGTTCTACGAAGTCCATTCTCTAAAATCATTAACGAATTTCCTTCAGCATCAGTATATTTTTGAAATATGTTTCCTGAAGTATAGAGCCTTAATTTCCCGAAAGTCGCCATAAAACTGGCATCGGAATAACTACCAAAATAGCCATTATAGTCCATTCCCATACCAATATTAGCAACATAACCCTCCACTGTTTTTGTAGTGATAATGATTTGTGAAGTAAATTGACTTTCTAAAGAAGCATCCGGTTTATCAACAATTTCGATAATCTTTATACTCTTGGCATCCAATGATGAAAAGAAAGTATTGAATTGTTCAGGTTTTATTTTGACTTCCTTATTATTGAGAATAATCTGTATTTTATTACTTCCTAAAATACTAAGACCGTTGGTTTGACTTATGTTTGGAGCGAATTTAAGAATATCAAGTACATTTTCTTTTTGTTCCAAAGGTGAACCCGCAACATTAAGCAGAATGCCTTTATCTGTTTGTAAAACAGGTTTTTTCTGTCCTTTTATAACAACTTCTTGTATGTTTTTTACTTTAACTGTATCGGTACTTTGGGAAGTTTTTTGAGCAAGTGCATTGAACCAAACAATCATGGTCAAAAACGAGAGATAGAATTTAGTTTTCATCAAATGATTTTTTAGAATAACAACTAACTATAGTTAGAATAGACTTTTCTTATTCAAGTCCTATTATTGATTTCTAAATGCTTCATCTAATGTTTTAAATTTAGCTTTTGACTTATTTTCTGCAATCAATTGCTTAATTCGATTGATTTCAGCTTCGGTGTTGGCTTCTTGCGCTTCTTTGGCTAATTCTAAATATGCTTTGCAATTATTACCATCATTTAAAAAAATAAGAGAGGCAATATCATTGAACAAATGACATTCTTTATGCGCCTTAAATGCAATATTTGCAATATCCATTGCAGGTTCTGTACTGGTTCCAAAACTACTTATCAGCTTAGCAATGTGGACATAAGCATTATAATTATAATCTGATTCTTCGGTGTAAGTTTCAAGCAAATTAATAGGTTGGTTATGAAATTTTGATTTTTTGTCAATATTCTTAATTATTTTGAGAGCTTCTTTTTGAGAAATATTTTCATTGGACGCAATTGTCAAAAAATTGGGGCTGTTTGAATTGTCTTGAGCATGAAATTGGTTAGAAAAAGCAAATAATCCAATAACAATTAATCCAGAAATAACGGTTAGAATTGATAATTTTTTCATCGTATTTGTTTTTAAGTTAAATAAATCTATTGATT
Source organism: Chryseobacterium sp. CG10_8 (assembly GCF_058117085.1). Lineage (NCBI taxonomy): Bacteria > Pseudomonadati > Bacteroidota > Flavobacteriia > Flavobacteriales > Weeksellaceae > Chryseobacterium > Chryseobacterium sp. CG10_8. The sequence goes on from NZ_JBYVEB010000073.1 coordinate 11,904, forward strand.
GATCAATCAATTGTTGAAATGTGATGAATCTTTTTGAACCAAATTGTTCTTTTTGTAAAGAATTATTTGAAAACTCTTTTAGAAAATCAAAATCTAACGCTTCGGATAATGCTTTAATTGTAAATCCGCGTGGTGTAACTTTGCCACTTTCAATCCTCTGAATGGTGCGACAAGAAACCTCACATTCCTTAGCAAGTTCAGATTGCGTTAATCCCTTTGATTTTCTAATTTCCGTTAATTTGTTTCCAAATTCAGTTTGATTCATAAAAATTCAAATTATCTTCAAATTTATATTTTACTTAAAATCAGTTCAAATATATGGCCTATATTTTATACGACATTATCACGACATTATCACGACACTTTCCGTTAGGAACTATAATAACGGGGATTTTAGTTACGAAAAAATATTAGCAAGAAAGAATATTCAAATTTTTAATTTGAATATTCGAGCCAACTCTTTCATATATACCTGTTGTCCACTAATTAATAATTTTATAAAAGTCATAGCCACAAAAAGTGTTAAAATACTCACCTGTTTTAAATACAAGATTTCCAAAATAATCAGTATCCTCTCCTATAAACTGCGAATCAATTAGTTGATATTTTAACACTTCTATTTTTTATTCTGTTATTTAGTTCCTTGTCCAAAATTTTAAAATAATATCGGACATATTTACTATTGTTTTAATAGAAGTGTTTCGCCATTCGCGTCGCAAACAAAACTGTTTACAAATTATGCGAAAAGTGAAATGAAGGTTCAGTTTAAAATTATCTAATGTCAACGACTCTTAGCTCCGTGGCACCACTTCGTTAGGTTCTAGTGAAGTAAATTTACAAAAAATACGTTGGAATTGAGATCTTGATTTCAAGTAATGATTGAAAAATATAAAAAATAATACTCCTAATGCACGAATGATTTTTATTCATGCATTAGGGGTGTTTTAATTCAATGTCTCCAGAAACTCCGATTATGTTTGATTTGTCTTTAATGGATTGGAAAAAGCGATGTGAGGTGCTTTTTTTGAAGGTATGTATTCACTTTAAACTTTTTGTGTAAAACCAGTTTTCTTATTGATTTATGTAATTAAAATAATCCGACTCAATTAAATAGAGCTATTACATTTGCTTTTCAAACTTGAACATTTCATCATCCTCATCAATATGTTCAGCTTTGCGATAAGGGTCTGGATGATACTTATTGTAGAAGTCAACGATTTTAAAACCACATTTGTTGACGTAAAAATGAATATTCCTTTTTTCAAAATAGGGGGTTGCTGTTTCCCATATTTTGGTTTTAGGATGCTTTTCCTCAATGGCTTTCCAAGCTCCAAATCCGATGCCTTTACTGTGGGAAGTGGTACTCACATAAAACAACAATAGCTTGTTATGTTGCGTAACTTCATCTATGGAAACAATAGCTCCACCAACAATCTCATCATTCAAAAGTACCTGATAAACAATGGAGCCAACTGCATTAATCGATTCGTCAATATCTGCATCGGAAGGAATGGGCTCATCTAATTTTTCTCCTGATTCTTTCTCCGCTGAAATCATAAAAGCCTCTTGCAAATCGGTCTTGAATTTTGCAAGTTCAGATTCCTCTGCAATTCGGAGGGTGATATTTGGGGTGTTGGTGTTTTTTTCCATAGTTTGGGTACTGTTCTAATTGTGTTTTTTTTCTATTCGTCAATATTTTTGTACTTCAAAATATCTTGGTTTTCTAAAATCTGTTTATCAGCTCCATTCATTCCGACATTAAACATGGCGTTGGCTAATTCCGTTGATTTTATACTGTATTTGTTGCCGAATAATTTAAGAATGGGATACATTACTCTTATTATTTTGTAACCCAAATTCGGTTCTTTTCTGGATTCAACGGGATAAATATATGCTGGTCTGAAACTGTAAAACTTCAAATTCAATTTTGCGATTTGGTTTTCTGCCATTCCTTTATAGCGTGCAAAAGCTGTTTTACTTTTTTCTGTTTGGTCGGCACCTGCTCCACTAAGAAGGCAAAATGTTGCTTGCGGACTATTTCTTTCCAATGTTTTGGCAAATTCAACTGCATAATCCACCGTAATCTTTTTGAATAAGTCGTCCGCAACTTCTCCTGTATAAGCACCTAAACAAAAATAGGCTATATCGATATTCTTGAACAAGTTTTCGTACTCTGAATAATTTTCAAAATTGGTGATTACAACTTCAGTCAGTTTAGGATGTTTTTGTCCTGTTGGTTTACGAACCAAACTTATCACTTCTGTTATCTTATCGGATTGAAGGCAGTCCGCTAAAACCAAGTTCCCGACCATTCCCGAACCTCCTGTTATAATTACTTTCATCACTATTTCAATTTTACCTCTGCAAATTTACTTTAAAAAAGTTTCTAATTCTTTGAACTAATTCTTATAATTTATCGAATAAATTTTCAGGGATTCTATCAAGGATAGTAAAAGCAAAGGTGTCAGAAAATCAGATTTTTTAACTCAACGATTTAAATTCAACCTCGCAAACACCCCTCCAATTGATAGCTTTTATTTTAAGTATTTTGACTTTACAAATTCGTACCAATCTTTGGAGAATTGCTCTTCTGAAAGGTTAAATGTTGCTTTCAGGTCACCATAGTTTTTAATTAACTGAATATACTTGTCCTGCCCATACTTAGAAATAATATATTCGATAATGGTGTACCCGCAACTGTATATTTTACCCCCTTTTAATCTATCGTTTAGCTCTGTAAGGGAAGGATATTGCCCATTACTGAAATATGGCAGAGTTTTGGGGTCAACAAATTGTTGAGCTTCATAAGCGCTAATTCCCTCCCAAAGCCAAATCGGAAAGGTTGAAAACTTGGCGTCAAATTCTTTTGAGTCTATAGGTCCTTGATTCAAAAGCAATTTGAGAGTTACGGTATGAGCAAATTCATGAATGGCTACCTTTTTACTATCGGTTTCGCCCCAAGCTTGTTCTACAAAATGCATTTTTGAGACTCCTACTATATTTCCAGAACCTCCCCAGTTTTTTGTTGCTTTGATATATCGCCACCTTTGAGAGTAAATATTGACTTCGATATTGTCAGTAGGAGCAGTTTTGAGATCATCTCCAATTCTTTGATAATTATTTTCCAAAGCGTCAGAAAGCTGACTAATTTTTGAACTGTCAATGTTCTCACTGTAGAGAAATGTAAAGTGTTTGGATTTTAGTGTTTTCTTACGTTCAGGAATCACTAAAAAGACAAAACCAGCAACTAAAAGAATTACAATTATTAATATTATTTTACTCAGTTTATTCATTGATAATTGTTTAGGTGCTTTGGAGTCACTTTTCAAAAATATCTCCAAGCAAAAATATTGCACAACACTACCGAAAAGTAAACTGAAAACCTTCTAAGTTGTTAGACAAGTTCAAAGTTCAGTTAAACTTTCTAATCTCGGTATGTTGGTTTTCAAAATTACGAAATGTTGTGTAGTGGAGAAAAAATATTAATATCGAAGAATTTCGAAATTGATGTTTTGATTATTTAGCCTAATCTTATAAATCTATGGTAAGCTGATTACTCTTTTTTAACATTCAATTTATTCAAAAAACATGTGTTGTCAACAACGGTTGTGTTGTACGTGTCAATGCATTCCATGATATCTTTTTCGGGACCATTAATCCATTCTTCGCTTCCATAAAATGCGTCTTGACTTTCTTTTCTATGCTCAATACTTTCATAATTTCGAATCAAATAGAAGCTGTCTTCATCAATCAAGGAAAAACCGTAATCAACCACATCAATGTTCCAACGTTTCATCATTGGTAAAGATTGTTCAGTAAACACTTTTCTGAAAATTTCAGCAGTGATTTCCTTCAGTTTATATATTCTAATTTCTGTTATCATTTTATTCTGCTTGCATACATATACCAATTCCATTCCCATGTTTGACCTAAATCGGTTGAAAAAGCCTGACTCCAAATTGGATTATCGACATCTGTTTTGTCCCAATGAAAAAGTACAAGAACTTCCTGTCCTTTGCAAATGTCTTTACAATAAAGTTTGCCAATATTTCCATCGAATGAACCCACCATTGGAGGATCGAAAGCAACTGCATTACTGTCTGCCCAATATATGCTCCAAAGTTTTGCTTCTGGATTGAAGAGCCTGATAGCCATTCCTTCAAAAGGTTCTCCGTCGAAGGTTGCCGAAAATTTGTTCATTTGAGCAAATCCTTTCAGTAAAAATGAGGTGTCATCCGTAGAATCAAATTCAATCCACTCATTACAATCGCTGAGACGCTCCTTTAACTTTCTATTTCTGATATTCCACTTACCAACATAAAAATCAAAGTCATGATGTGACGAATTGGGTGAAGGAAAAATTTCTAATTCACCATTTTCGTTGATTCTAAAATCGGGATTTTCTGTGTTCATTTTTTAATTTTTTAGATTTTGCTGATTAGCAATTACAAATACTGAAAAAGCATATACAAAATGGGAGAAAGTCAACTGAAACCTAACGAAGTGGGCATGCAAAGTTCAGTTTAAATTTTCAAGATGGACTTGCTTGTTTTCAAATTTACGAAAATTGTCTATGATAAATACTTTTCCCTAACTTTATCTAACCTTTA
>NZ_JBYVEB010000074.1:0-16014 GCF_058117085.1 Chryseobacterium sp. CG10_8
ATATATGCTGATTTTTGTTTTATTTCACCGTTTGAGCGTGCTGTTTCTTCTTGTAGATACTAAAAACATTTGCTTTCGTAGTAAAATTTTTCGCTTTTTCAGTAAATACTGTTAATACTTTTTTTTGTAAATATTTGTCTATTTGTGGCTCTTGGAAGGTTTTTATCAAACCAATATAATTTAATACATTTGCAGCATGTTAATTGAAGTTTTTAAATCGAAAATTCATCGTGTAAGAGTGACTTCTTCCGACCTTAACTATATAGGGAGTATTACTATTGATGAAGATTTGTTGGAAGCAGCCGGAATGGTTGTAGGAGAGCGTGTCTATATTGTTAATGTTAACAATGGAGAACGTTTCGATACTTATACTATCAAAGGTAAAAGAAAATCTGGTGAAATCTGTCTTAATGGACCTGCAGCTCGTAAAGTGCAAAGAGGGGATATCATCATTATCATTTCTTATGCGCAAATGACACCAGAAGAGGCTAAAGATTTTCAGCCAAAGATGGTCTTTCCAGATGAGAATACCAATCTTCTTACTTAACTTCTTAGTGAATTTTCACACTTATGAGTATCGAAAAACCTAAATCTAATTTTCTTAAAACTTTCCTTACTATCGCAATTTCCTTGGTTTTTGCTGGTGGATTTATGTGGTTGGCGTTGGCGGATATTGATTTTACGAAAATCAAGGCATCGTTTGTAAGAGCCAATTATGTTTGGATAGTTGCTGCGTCATTTTTTGGACTTTTAGCATATTGGGTGAGAGCTGTTCGTTGGAATCTTTTATTAGAGCCTTTAGGGTATCAGATTTCCAACTCTAATTCGTTGTGGACGATTTCATTTGGGTATCTGATGAATCTTACCATTCCTAGAAGTGGGGAAGTAGCAAGGTCTACTGCCTTATATGGTGTAGAGAAAGTGCCTGTTGATCAATCTTTTGGGACGATTATTCTAGAGAGGGTAATTGATATGGTATGTATGTTGGCTTTTTTGGGTTTGACATTGATTTTTAAATACGACGCTATTGTATCATTTTACAATTTTGCAACAGAAGAAAAGAAGGTTGATAAGAAAGTGGAACCTAGCACAATTGAAAAGTTTCTCTACAGTATCGGTATTACTGATTTACCACAGTTTTATTTGATTATAAAAGTTGCCGTTCTATCACTTTTAGTTTCAGGAGTCGTCTATTTATTGGCGTTTAAGAGAAAGAAGCTTTTTGATTTTATGAAAGGAATAATAGAAGGTGTACTTTCGATATTTAAATTAAAACAGAAAGGGAAGTTTATATTATTGACCATTGCCATTTGGGTTTGTTATTATTTGGCGGCTTATTTGGTTTGTTTTGCGCTTCCAGAGACCTCGGATTTTACTTTTGCAGATGGGTTTTTCATTATTGTTGTGGGAACCTTGGGGATGATTGTCCCTGCATCAGGAGGAATTGGAGCTTTTCACCTAGCATTAAAGCTTGGAATTATGGCTTTGTACCTTTCGGTTGGTAAAGATTCTGAAGCAGGTGCAGAAGCTGGGCTTTCTTATGCTTTTCTATCTCACACGATGCAGTTGGTAATTATGTTGGTCATGGGATTAATTTCGATTCCTGTATTGGCTAAAGCTAGAAACCAAATGGTTGCAAAAGAGAGTCATACATTGAAGTAGAGAAAGTAGGCTGACAAAATTCATTTTGTCGGTGCGCTAGGATTTCTTAAATTTGGGACTCCAATTTTTTAATCAAACATAAAAAAATATTACTATGAAAGTTACCGTTGTTGGTGCAGGTGCCGTTGGTGCTAGTTGCGCAGAATACATTGCTATGAAAAACTTCTGTTCAGAAGTTGTTTTGGTAGATATTAAAGAAGGTTTTGCCGAAGGTAAAGCGATGGATTTGATGCAGACTGCATCTTTGAATGGATTTGATACTAAAATTACTGGTACAACTGGAGATTACTCCAAAACTGCTGGTTCTAATATTGCTGTAATTACTTCTGGTATCCCAAGAAAACCAGGGATGACTCGTGAAGAATTAATCGGTATTAATGCAGGTATTGTTAAAGAAGTTACTGCTAATTTGGTGAAGCATTCTCCAAATGTAATTATTATCGTTGTTTCTAATCCAATGGATACCATGACTTATTTAGTACACAAAACATCTGGTCTTCCAAAAGAAAGAATTATCGGAATGGGAGGTGCTTTGGATTCTGCTCGTTTCAAATATAGATTAGCGGAAGCTTTGGAAGCTCCAATTTCTGATGTTGATGGAATGGTAATCGCAGCTCACTCAGATACAGGTATGGTTCCTTTGATGTCAAAAGCTACAAGAAATGGTGTTCCTGTTTCTGAATTTTTGAACGCTGACCAACAAAATTATGTTATCGAAGAAACTAAAGTTGGTGGTGCAACATTGACTAAACTTTTAGGAACTTCTGCTTGGTATGCTCCAGGTGCTGCTGTTTCTACTTTGGTACAAGCGATCGCTTGCGACCAAAAGAAAATGATTCCTTGTTCTTTGATGTTAGACGGTGAGTACGGACAAAGCGATATTTGTCTTGGTGTTCCTGCTATCATTGGTAAAAATGGAGTAGAAAAAATCGTTGATGTTCCTTTGACTGAAGCTGAAAAGGCAAAATTTGCTGAAGCGGCTAATGCAGTAAGAGAAGTTAACGGAGATTTAGGATTCTAAGAGAATAATTATTTCTCACTAAATATAAAACGTGCCTTTTGGCACGTTTTTTTTGTTACTCGAAAAAGTTTGGGAACAAAAAACTAAATTTGCTCAAATTTTTTTGAAATGAATAAATTGATTTTGGTGGCACTCGTATTCATGTGTCAGATGTTATACTCGCAGAATGGTTTTCAGATAAAAATTAACCTTCAGAATGTTACGGAAGAAAAATTATATCTTAGTTTTTATGAGGGATCTCCAAGTAAGACGGTCGTCATCGATTCTGCTGTGATTGCTGGTAAAAAGGAAGTGTCTTTTGTTCAACCTAAAAAGATTATAGGAGCCATTTATCGTTTGACCTTTAAAAAATCCGATAAAAGCAATTACGTCAATATTGATATCGAAAACAACTCGAAAGTTGATTTTACTCTTGATAATAATGTTCTAAAGACGATGAAGACGGCTGATCCTTTGAATAAGGCTTTTCTTGAAGTTCAGAATGTGGTTGATAGAGAAGGAAGAAAGAAATTTCTGAAAGAGGTTGATGAAAAGTTTCCAAAATCTGCGGGAGCTTTGTATGCGAAATTAGAATTGAAAGAGCTGAATGTTCCTTCCGGAGATGAGGCTGCAAAGATTTTCAGAGATCATTTTTTTCAAGATATTGACCTTAATGATAAGCGCATTAAGTTACTACCTAATATTTATTCGTCCTTATACAATTATATCAATGTTCTACCAATTACGAATGAGAATTATAAAGCAAGCATCGATAATTTGTTAAGAAATCAGACGTGTAAGAGTCCAAATTATCTGTTCTATCTCAAATGGACTTTTATGAACTTGGAATATCTTAGTAAATATCGTCTTTACGACACTTATAACTACGTTTTCAATACCTATCTTAACACGACTGAGTGCATGGAGGCTGATAAAAAATTGTACGAAACGATTGTTAGAAAAATGCAGCAAAATGAAAAACTTCCGATTGGCTCAAAGATTTCTGATATACCAATGACGGATATTGATGGTACGGATATTAATTTGGCTTCTTTGTATCCTCAACATGATTATACATTTGTGATTTTCTACGATCCAGATTGTACGCATTGTCAAGAGAAAATGCCGGAAATTCAGAATTATTTTAAAAATAATGTCTTCACTAAAGATGTTAAGGTCGTTGCTTTTCACAATGTTGCCAATGATGTACATTGGAAGAAATTTGTTGAAGACTACCATATGCAAAACTGGCTGAATGTGAAAAGTAAAAACAATGATTCTAAGTATCAGCAAGAACTTGACTTGTTCTCGAATCCTAATTTTATTCTCCTTAATCGTTCTGGGGAAGTAGTTCTTAAGAGCTTCCATCAAGAAGAATTCGGGAAGTTGTTTAGATAAAAATTTTAAGTACTTTATTTAAATTTCAATTGTTTTTGTAATGGAAAGACCTTCTGTTCAGGCATGGTCTGATGGTGGTGAATGTCGCGTGATTCGTTGCCATTGAAGTTTGAAATTCAATTAAATTTCAAAATTATAAAAGCTAACCGCTCGGTATTTAGTAATTTTGCAAAACTCACCAATAGATTATATCAAGTATGATGTTCAGAAAACTTAGCATTCTTGGTCTTGTTGCATTGTCAAGCATAACGCTTCAAGCACAGAAGAATAAATCAGCTAATATAGAGCGACCAAAATTAGTAGTAGGTATTGTTATCGACCAAATGAGATGGGATTATCTTTATCGATATTATAGTAAATATGGAAATGATGGTTTCAAAAGATTATTAAAGAAAGGTTACTCGTTGGATAATGTCCATATTAATTATGTACCGACAGTTACGGCTTTGGGACATACTTGTATATACACAGGTTCGGTTCCAGCGATACATGGGATTGCAGGAAATGATTGGTTTGATAAGGATACAGGAAAAAGTGTCTATTGTACGACCGACGAAAGTGTAAAACCTGTTGGGACAACAAATGGCAAAGTGGGAAGTCATTCTCCAAAAAATCTTTGGTCAACTACGATTACTGACGAACTACGATTAGCAACTAATTTCAAATCGAAAGTTGTTGGTGTTTCTCTTAAAGATAGAGCATCTATTCTACCAGCGGGACATAATCCAACTGGCGCTTATTGGTTTGATGATTCAACCGGCAATTTTGTGACCAGTACTTATTACATGAATGACCTACCACAATGGATGAAGGACTTCAATAGTCAGAATCTTCCTGATCAATTGGTTGCCAATGGCTGGAATACCATGCTTCCAATTAATGAGTATACAGAAAGTTCTCCAGATAATTCTGCTTGGGAGGGATTATTAGGAAGTGCAAAAACACCTACTTTTCCGTATAATAATTTGGCTGCGGACTACAAAGCGAGACCAGACAATATTAGATATACTCCATTTGGGAATACTTTAACTTTGAAATTAGCAGAAGCTTCTTTGGAAGGTGAAAACTTAGGTGGAGATGAGGTGACGGACTTTCTTGCTATCAATTTAGCTTCGACTGATTACGCAGGACACAAATTTGGACCTAATTCTATTGAGGTGGAAGATGTGTATCTTAGATTAGATAAGGACTTGGCGGAGTTTTTCAAATTTTTGGATTCCAAAGTAGGGAAGAATCAGTACACTTTATTTATTTCGGCTGACCATGGTTGTGCACATTCTGTTGGTTTTATGGAGGAGCATAAGATGGCAACTGGATTTTTTGGTGTTGATGCAGAAAAAATTCTGAATCAAGCTTTGAAACAAAAATTCGGCGCGGATAAGATTATCAGTACGATTGATAATTACCAAGTTTATTTTGATAGAAAAGTTTTGGCTGATAATAATTTAGCTTTGGAAACAGTTCGTGATTTTACGATTGGCGAATTAGAAAAAGACAAGTCGGTTTTGTATGCAGTGTCGACAAGAGAAGTTGAAGAGGAAACGATGCCTGCTCTTATCAAAGAAAGAATTATCAACGGAATCAATAGGCAAAGAAGCGGAGATATCCAATTAATTTCACATGATTCTATGTTGCCTTCTTATTCTAAAACAGGGACAACACACAGTGTTTGGAATTCTTATGACTCACATATACCATTGATATTTATGGGTTGGGGCGTTTCTGCGGGCTCGAGTAGTGAGGCTTATCATATGACTGATATTTCACCGACCCTTGCAGCAATGTTACATATACAATTTCCGTCAGGAAATATCGGAAATCCAATTAAGGAAGTCTTAGAGAATTAATAACTAAAATAAGCATAAAAAAACGCTCGAAGTCATTCGAGCGTTGCTTTTTTAGTTATATGTCTTGCTGGCTATTAATGTGCCTGCATTTTATCAACCGCTTTTTCCAATACCACTTTCATTTTTTTGACTGCACCGTCAAATGCTTTCTTGCTATCAGCTGCATGTTCCGAAACGCGCTCTGGATTTTTTCCTCTGAGACGAGCTTCGATGACGCACATCTTATCATTTTCTGTTTGCTTTTCTTTTCCGTTTTCGTCAGAAAAATAGACTTCGAATCGGGTGACATAATTGTCAAATCTTTTCATTGATTTTTCTAACTCTTCGCTGTAATAAGCTCCAAATCCCTGTGTACCTTCAATTACATGGTCTGTATTGATGATGATTTCCATAACATTAATTTTATAAAAAATTTGTAGTTAAATTTAATAAAATTTAGTTAATCTCTATCGGATTTTTGAATAAAATGTTCATTTTATTCTTCATTATCTTCGTATTGTTCTAAATAATAGGTGAATGAAAATCCTTCGGTTTCGTCTTCGGCGTCTTCCAAAGTGGTGAGAAGGTCTTCGAAATTCTCCAACTGATTAACACTCATATTGACAAACTCGATGTGCAGAGGAAGTTCAACATAGCCAGTGATACTATCAAAGAGTGCATCGAGGTTGTCTCCAAAGTCATCAGGAAGTGTGAGTTTTTGTTTCAATTGTTCGTAGAAATCTTCGTAGTCGCCAATGTTTGCGAAGTCAATATAGATGGTATTCATAGTTGTTGGTTGTGTTAGAGTTTCTGGTTTTGAATTTTAATTTTTTCAATCAAATAATGTTTAACTCTCGAAAACTTGATTGTTTTTACATTTATCTTGCTTCTTTTGTTTAGATTTTCCAGTTTTTCTTTCTGAGTTCTTTTTTGCACTTTTCACAAAAATCGACCTCTTCGTTAGTGGGATTTTTGCCTTCTGCATCTCTCATGAAGCAGGTTTTTTCTGGGCAATGTTTCAATCCTTGAGTATGACCCAACTCATGAATGGCAACTTTGAAGAATTGCTCTCCTTTATTTTTTTTATCCAAACGAAAGGACGAAGCAACACAAGCGTTTCCTGGTCGATATCCCAAACCCATAATTCCGAAATCAGCTACAGCTCCTTTGGTTGCGCTGATATCTTTTGTGGTGAGACCAAGTGTCACGAAGCCTTCTTTTGTTTTTGCGTTGAGGTGTTTGATGATTGAATCAGCACGATAGCGATTTCGAGGTTTGTAGTAGGCGTTTTCAGGAAAATTTTGCGCTTTCAAAACTTCGACTTCTGGATAAATTTTTTTGATTTCAGAAGTAACAAATTCGACATCCTCGGTTGGTATATCCGAAAAAGGTTGAATCAAGATTACTTTCTTTTCAGATTCTAAAATTCCTTGTTTCGAGCTCTCAGAGCAGGAAAAAAACAGAATGAGAAATAGAATAGGAAAGTAGTTGCGCATTGAGTCAAAGAAAAATATTGCTGATTTTATTGCTTTTCAAAACTTCTGTAATGGTCGTGTGTAAGCCATACTTCTCCAATTTTGTTAAATACAATTCGGTCAGCGTTTCGGTTCCCGCAATTGTAGTTAACATCAGCTTCAAAATATTTTTCACCTTTCGGAAGACTGCCTTCTCGATTACTGAATTTGTCTCCACCAATGGCTCTTCCTGGTAAAACATCACACAAATTTCCTTCTGAAGCAACCCAACCTTGGCTTTTGGCTTCACCTTTTGTGATGTAGTAATCTGGAAGTTGGTGGTTGGCTTTTACATAGTCAATGACTTTGTTTTCTTCCGTTAATTCGTCGATATTTCCAGAAGTTTCAGAAGAAGATGCTCTACTAACATTGCCTGAAGTATCGCGATTTTGTTGGTTGTTACCACTTTCTGAACTTTGATAAGTTTCTGTATTGTTTTTCTTTTCAATTCTATAATTATTGAAAAGATACGTGATCAGAAATGATGATAAAGCACCGATGATGAAGAAAAGAAAAAACTTTGTTTTGTTGTTCATAGATCTTAATTTACCAATGTAACAATTTATCAGTTTACCAATTATTGTTACATTATTACATTTTTTGATTTTTAAATTAATCTCTCCATTCTTCCGGAATATCACAAACTGGAATTGGATTAATCTTATGTTGAGCTGCCTTGTTCATTTTGCTAAAAATCTTGTAAACTTCCAAATCTCTACCGCTGTAATCCTCTTCAGTTTTGGTTCCCCATTCTTTTTGGATTTTTTCTAATTCAGGATAAGTGGCGCCTATTTGTTGCTCGTCCGTTCTGTCAACATCCCAAAGTCCATCGGTTGGGATTGCATTTTTAATCGATTCAGGAAGGTCAAGAGATCTTGCGATTTCATAAACTTCGGTCTTGTAAAGGTCAGCAATTGGCGAAACGTCAACTCCTCCATCACCATATTTGGTGTAAAAACCTATTCCGAAATCTTCAACTTTATTGCCTGTTCCACAGACCAATAATCCGTTAATCTGACCATAATAATATAATGTCAGCATTCTCAAACGACTTCTGGTATTAGCAAAAGCTAATTTTTCGTTCGGGAATTGATCGTCTTTAACATCGAAAATTTTTTGTAGAGATTCAAACGGTTCGTTAAGGTCAACGGTAAATCCATCCACATTTTCGAATTTGTTTTTCAAAAAGTCAATCTGCTCTTGAGCTCTGCTCACTTGATCTTTTTGTTGTCTGATTGGCATTTCCAAAACCAAAGTTTTAAGACCTGTCATCGCACAAAGTGTGGAAACAACACCTGAGTCAACACCACCTGATACACCAATAACATATCCTTTAACACCTGCTTTTGTTGCGTAATCTTTTAACCAATTTACAATATGATTGATTGTTTTTTCTGTTTGCATAGTTTTGTATTTATCGTTTTTTTTTGTTTGTAGTTTCTAGTTTCTGGTTTTGAGTTTTTGGATCAATTGTCATCTTCAATTCTCCACTTTCAACTTTCAATTCTCCATTCATTCCTCTCCAACTCATACCAATAGCAAAGCCCGTCATCTTCCATAAATTCGCCAGTCTTGTGGAATCCTAACTTTTTCAATGCTTGGTTAGAAGCATGATTTTCGCAATGTGCATAAGCATAAATGATGCCTAAATTCAATTCTTCGAAACCAAATCTCAAAACTTCTTTGGAAGATTCCGTGGCGTAACCTTTTCCCCAAGTTTCGGGAAGAAACCGATATCCTAATTCGTAGAAATTTTGATGCTGGTTGATGTTATCTTTGTTGAGCTTCAAGCCATTCCATCCAATCAGTAAGTTACTCTCCTTTTCAATAACCGCCCATCTTCCAACTCCATTTTCTTGATATTGTTTTCTGATATGTTCGATAACCGCTTTTGATTCCTCTTTATGCGTGAGAGGAGGGACTCCAATGTATTTCATCACTTCAGGATTGCTGTCCAAAAGAAATAGACGTTCTGCGTCTTCGGGGGTGAGTTCTCGTAAGATTAATCTTTCGGTTTCTAAAGTGAAAATCATCTAAAAATTTGTACTTTTGCGTTTATTAAATCTGATGTAAAAATAATGAAGTTTTTTAGAATTATTCCTATTTCTTTATTGGTCATTTTTTTATTGTTTTCTTGTAAAAAAACTGAGGGCAAAAATCAGTGGGCGGTTGAGGTGAAGTTCTCTCCTGTGAAGATTACTGATCTTTCAGCAGAGTTTTACGATACCAAAATCCCACTTGAAAGTTTTCAGCAAAAGTATCCTTGGTTTCAAGGGTCTGTTCCTGACGAGGATTTTGTGCAAAGAAGGACAGATACAACAGAGGTTAAAGTTTACCAAGAATCAATTAAGAAGATCGATGTTATTAAGTTAAGTCAGGATTTGGGTTCGCTTTTTGGACACATAAAGCATTATTTTCCTCAATTTGTTGCACCACAAGTCTATCTCTTTTCCTCTGGACTTCAGATGGCAGATGATCCTATTATTTACAACCCTACTTCAGGTTTCCTTTTTATTGATATCTCCGGTTTTATGGGATATGGTAATAAGTATTACAAAGGAAAGGAATTGTATATGCAAAAATCCATGAATCCTGAAAATATAGTTCCAAAAGTTTCAGAAATTATAGGAATAAATATGGTTAAATACGATGCTAGTACTGCTAAATTTCTTGATCAAATGGTATATGAAGGGAAGTTAATGGTTTTACAAGATGCATTTCTTCCTGATACGCCTGACTATCTCAAAATGCATTACACAAAAGAACAGTATGATTGGGCAAAGACCAATGAAAGCTATGTTTGGAATTATTTTGTAGAAAATGATTTGGTATTTTCCGGTGATTCTCGTTTGATAGATCGCTTTATTGCGCCAGGACCTTTTTCAAAATTTTATGCTAAAATTGATAACGAATCTTCACCTAGACTTGGAGTATTTATTGGTTGGCAGATTTGTAGGAAATTTTTGAGTGAGAAACCAGAAACTACTTTGCCAGCATTTTTGAAAATGTCCGCTACTGAGATTATGAATCAGTCAGGATACAAACCTTAAATGGATTATTATAAATTTAAAATATGAGAAAAACCCAGATAACAATTGATGTAGAACTCGACGAAAATCACATTCCAGAAAAAATGACTTGGAATGCACAAGATGGAGGCATCGAAAAACAAGACACTAAAGCAAC
Source organism: Chryseobacterium sp. CG10_8 (assembly GCF_058117085.1). NCBI lineage: Bacteria > Pseudomonadati > Bacteroidota > Flavobacteriia > Flavobacteriales > Weeksellaceae > Chryseobacterium > Chryseobacterium sp. CG10_8. The sequence continues at coordinate 10,587 of NZ_JBYVEB010000074.1, forward strand.
GATGATTTCAGTTTGGGACGATAAGACCCAAGAAGCATTGAGAATTGATTTGTGGACAAAAGATATGCCGATGGATCAAATGAAAATGTTCATGCATCAGATTTTTGTTTCGTTAGGGCAAACATATCATAGGGCAACAGGAGAAGAAGATGTTGCACAATGGATTGAGGAAGTTGCAGAAGAATTTGCAATAAAATCGGCTATAAAAATGTAAAATTAATTTGGAAATTTGAGAATGAACTAATTTGATAATTCATTTAGCGCAGAAACAATTTTCAAATTCTCAAATTTTCAAATCATCTAATTGAAATAAATATGAAATTCAATACAAAAGTAATTCACGGAGGACAGCAACATGATCCATATACAGGATCGGTTAATGTTCCTGTATATCTCACTTCAACATATGCGCAAAAAAGTCCAGGAGTTCTCAAGGCTGGATACGAGTATTCCCGTGGTTCTAACCCAACAAGACAAGCATTAGAAGATTCTTTAGCAAGTATCGAAAATGGAGCAAGAGGATTGGCTTTTGGCTCTGGCTTAGCTGCAATTGATGCGGTTCTAAAGCTTTTGAATCCCGGAGACGAAGTCATTGCAGTAGATGATTTGTATGGTGGGACGTACAGAATGTTCACTCGATTGTACGAAAAATATAACCTGAAATTTACTTTCGTTAGTTTTGACGATGTTTCCAAAATTTCGGAAGTCATTACTGATAGAACCAAATTGATTTGGTTAGAAACGCCGACTAATCCATTGATGAAATTGGTAGATATCAAAGCAGTTTGTGATTTGGTAAAAGGAAAAGGAATTTTAGTAGCGGTAGACAACACCTTTGCAACACCTTATATCCAGAGACCTTTGGATTTGGGTGCGGATATCGTAATGCATTCCGCAACGAAATATCTAGGAGGTCACTCCGATTTGGTTGCTGGAGCGTTGATTGCAAAAACTCCTGAATTGGGTGAGCAATTACATTTTATTCAGTTTGCAAGTGGTGGAATATTAGGTCCACACGATTCGTATTTGGTTTTGAGAGGAATCAAAACATTGGCTTTGAGAATGCAGAGACATTCGGATAACGGTCAAAAGATTGCTGAATTTTTGGAATCTCATCCTAAGGTAGATAAGATTTTTTATCCAGGTTTGAAATCTCATCCGCATTATGATTTGGCTACAAAGCAGATGAACGGAAGCGGGGGAATGGTTTCTTTTACCTTCAAATCTGGTAAGAAAGAAGACGCTATTCGGTTTTTGGAGAACCTTAAAGTATTTACACTTGCCGAAAGTCTTGGAGGAGTAGAATCTTTGGCTAATCATCCAGCAATGATGACTCATGCTTCGATTCCGGCAGAAAAGCGTCAAGAAATTGGGATTACTGATGACTTGGTAAGGTTAAGCGTTGGGATTGAGGATGCAGAAGATTTAATCAACGACCTTCAAAACGCACTTAATTTTTAAAAATTTAAATGCAGTCTTCTCGGCTGCATTTTTTAATGATTTATAAATTAGTATTCAATTATAAAATTAGAAGTTCGAACGCGTGTTTTTATTTCTAACATCTAATATCTAACATCTAAAATCTGACATCTAATGTCTAATAAAAAAAGAATCTTCGTAGAAAAAAAAGGAATTTTCGATGTTGAAAGTCCAAAAGTTCTTAATGAAATCAAAAGTATTTTACCGCAAATTAAGTCGGTAAAAATTTATAATATTTATGATATTTTCGGGCTTGATGAGTCTGATTTCGAAAAGGTGGTTAACAATACTTTTGTGGATCCAGTGGTGGATATTCTTCACTTTGAAAATCCTGTTCGTAATCTATTTTTCGCAACCGAATTTCTTCCGGGTCAGTACGACCAAAGAGCAGATTCTGCGGAGCAATGTATCCGATTGTTAACCGATTCCGAAAATGCGACTGTAAGAAGTGGTAAATTAATTGAATTGGAGGGTGTTGCGGAAAGTGATTTATCAAAAATCAAGGATTTACTTATCAATAAGGTAGAATCTCAGGAGAAAAATTTAGATATTTTGGAGATTCCTGCGGAGGAAACACCAGACCCGATTAAAATTTATGATAGCTTCATTTCTTGGAATGACGTAGAGTTAGAAACGTTCTACAAAGAGCACGGATTTGCTTTTGGTTTGGACGATTTGCATTTTATTCAACAGTATTTTCAGTCTGAAGAAAGAAATCCAACCGAAACCGAATTGAAAGTTTTGGATACATATTGGAGTGACCATTGTCGTCACACGACTTTCGAAACTGAACTAACAGATATTCAATTTGAGGGTCAGTTTAAAGAGACTTTAGACCAAATTTTTAATGATTATTTAGAAAAAAGAAAATTCCTCGGAAGAGAAGCTAAACCCATTTCTTTGATGGATTTGGCTACGGTTTGCGCTCGATATTTCCATAAAACAGGCAACCTTGAAAACTTAGTTGTTTCCGACGAAATCAATGCTTGTACCATAGAAATTGAAGCTGAATTCGATGGCAAAAAAGAACCTTGGTATCTGTTATTTAAAAACGAAACACACAATCACCCAACCGAAATTGAACCTTTTGGTGGTGCTTCCACTTGTTTAGGAGGTGCAATTAGAGACCCTTTATCAGGACGTGCGTTTGTTTTTCAAGCGATGCGTTTAACTGGTGCGGCGGACGTTTTAGAACCGATTTCTGAAACTTTGCCGGGGAAATTACCTCAAAGGACGATTACAAAGCAAGCGGCGAACGGTTATTCTTCTTATGGAAACCAAATCGGTTTGGCAACCACTCACGTTTCTGAAATTTATGACGATGGTTACAAAGCGAAAAGAATGGAAGTTGGTTTTGTTGCAGGAGCTGTTCCGAAAACTTGGGTAAGACGAGAGAAGCCTGAGAAAGGCGATATCGTGATTATTTTGGGTGGAGCGACAGGACGAGATGGTGTTGGTGGTGCAACTGGAAGTTCCAAGGAGCAGGATGAAACGTCTATTCATACTTTATCGACTGAAGTTCAGAAAGGAAATGCGGTTGAAGAACGAGAAATTCAGCGTTTGTTCAGAAATCCTGAGGTGACGACTTTAATTAAAAAATCAAACGATTTCGGAGCAGGAGGAGTTTCTGTGGCGATTGGCGAAATTGCCGAATCTTTGGAAATTAATTTGGATATTCTACCTCTAAAATACGAAGGTCTTAATGGAACCGAACTTGCAATTTCCGAATCTCAGGAGAGAATGGCAGTTGTGATTGAAGCGAAGGACAAAGATAAGTTCATCAAATTCTGTGAAGCAGAAAATATAAAAGCCGTTGAAATCGCTAAAGTAACCGATAGCGGTAGAATGCAGATGTTCTGGAACGGCAACAAAATTGTGGACCTTAGTCGTGCATTTTTGGATACGAGCGGTTGCGCAAAATCTCAGGATGTGACGATTTCTCATTTGCAGAATGTTAGCCAAGAGAGTGTAGAGTTTACAGAAGATAATTTCTTTAAAATTTTAAGTGAAAAGAACGTGGCTTCGCAAAAAGGTTTGGTGGAAATGTTTGATTCTACGGTAGGTGCGACGACGGTTGCTTTGCCTTTTGGAGGGAAATATCAAATGACGGAGACCGAAGGAAGTGTACAAGCTTTGCCAATTCTTCACGCTGAAAATGTAGAAACTGTTTCGTTAGCGAGTTGGGGATTCGATGCTGAAATTTCCAAACAAAATTCCATGATTGGAGCAAGTTTAGCAGTGGTAGAAAGTGTTGCCAAGATTGTAGCAATGGGAGGTGATTATCGTAATATTAGGTTAAGTTTCCAAGAATATTTTGAAAAATTAGGTCAAAATTCTGAAAAATGGGGCAAACCTTTGGCTTCGCTTTTGGGAGCTTATGATGCGCAAATGAATTTAGGATTAGCGGCGATTGGTGGAAAAGATTCGATGAGTGGAACGTATCAAGATTTGAATGTTCCGCCGACATTAATTTCCTTCGCTTGCGCCAACGGAGAAAAATCGAATATCATTTCGCCAGAATTCAAAAAAGCGGGGAATTTTATTTATCATTTCAACCACGTTTCTCAGGAAAATGGATTGCCAAGTTATGAAGATTTGAAATCTGTTTTCGAGTTCGTTTTTGAAAATATAAAATCTAAAACAATCGTTTCAGTGAAGACCATTAAAGATGGTGGAGTTGCGGTAGCTTTGGCTAAAATGAGTTTGGGTAACCAATTCGGAGCTGAAGTTTCTGTAAATGAGAGCTCAACTTTAAATAAAAATATTGGAAGTTTAATTATTGAGACGACAGAAGAAATTAATCATCCTTTACTTCAAAAAATCGGAACGGTTAATGATTCTAAAATTTTAAAAATAAACCAACTCGAAACTCGTATCTCGAGCCTCGAATCTATTTTTAATAAAACTTTTGAAGGTCTTTTCCCAACTTCTGAAAAAGAAAAAATTGAAATTAATTTCGATGAAAGTTTGAATGGAACTGAAAAGAAATCCATCAATATTATTTCTCATAAAATAGGAAGTCCAAAAGTATTTGCGCCGATTTTCCCTGGAACCAATTGTGAATATGAAACCCAAAATGCGTTCAGAAAAGAAGGTGCTTTAGTCAGTTCTTTGCCTTTAATTAATTTGTATCACAATCTGTTAGAAGAAAGTATTGATGCTTGGGTAAAAGAAATTGAGCAGTCGCAAATTTTGGTGTTTTCTGGAGGGTTTTCAGCAGGAGACGAACCCGATGGCTCTGCAAAATTCATTGTGAATGTTCTTAAAAATCAAAAAATGAAAGACGCTGTTCATGGTTTGCTTTCACGAGACGGAATGATTTTAGGTATTTGTAATGGTTTCCAAGCGCTGGTTAAATCAGGATTGTTACCTTACGGTGAAATCAGAGATTTGGATGCAACATCTCCAACTTTAGCGCATAATGCGATTGGAAGACATATTTCGCAAATGGTGGACGTAAAAGTTATTAATGACGATTCGCCTTGGTTGAAAGGTATGAAAGGCAACGTTTATACCATCCCGATTTCGCATGGAGAAGGTCGATTTATGGCTTCAGATGAGGTTCTTTTGGATTTGTATAAAAAAGGACAGATTGCAACGCAATACATCGACTTAAATGGGAATATTGCTCACGGAATGCCATTTAATCCAAATAATTCATTGTTCGGTATCGAAGGAATTACTTCTGAAAGTGGAAAAATATTTGGTAGAATGGGACATCCTGAACGATTTGCAGAAGGTTTATTCAAAAATATTCCTACTGCGAATTATCACAATATTTTCAAGAATGGAGTAGAGTATTTTAAATAATTATTTTCCCGCAGATTCCACAGATTTTTTTACTCAAAAAGAAGAATTAGTGTAATCTGTGGGAATTTTATTTCAGTTATTTCGACTACTAATTATTAAAATATTCTCAGGAAAGGAGTAGAGTATTTTAAATAATTAT
>NZ_JBYVEB010000075.1:0-15971 GCF_058117085.1 Chryseobacterium sp. CG10_8
AAGTTTATTTATAGAACCAGCTTTTTTAAAGTTGGTTCTATTTTCTTTTATATCTTAAATTTTAAAATTGATGAATAAGATTACTTTCATTTCTATCAGAAAAGTGTAAATTAAATATTGCTCTTGGTGAAAATTTGGCAAATCAATTTTTAGTTATACAACTTAAAAGTGCTAGATTAAAATTATGTGTTATCTTTGCTTTCCACAATTTTATTTATTGTTTACATTATTTTTTTAATAAGAAAAGACATTAATGTGGACTGAATGAAAAAAATCTATAAATGCCGATACTTCACCCCATATTTTTAGTTCCTTTTTTTCTTCTAATATTTCTTTTGTTTAAGAAGGGAGATTTAGACGACAGGGATTCGCGAAACATGCTTAAGTTTATTGGATTTATTCTTATTATAGCGGCTGGAGGGAGATACTCAGTGGGGGCAGATTACCCTATTTATAAGTCCATGTATGAGCAGGGCTTTCCGGCCTACACAACATATGCCGATGTTTGGAACAAAGCAACATTTGCAGGAAATTCAATGGAGATTGAGTGGGTCTATGTACTGGTTAATAAGATATTCTTTGACCTAGGTTTACCATTTTATGCTGTTACCTTCTTTGTGGCAATTACCTCCTTTGTTATTGTATATAAGGTTACACATAAATATTCACTTTTTCCTGCGTTAAGCTATTTTTATCTCTTTATGCCTGTTTATTTTATTGCGGATTGTGGTCAGATGAGACAAGGCTTAGGGGGCGCGTTTCTTTTGCTTGCGATGAATTATGTTATCGAGAGAAAATTGTGGAAATTTTTGCTGGTGATTTTTATTGCGTTGGGTTTTCATAAGTCCGCCATTATTTTTTTACCCGCTTACTGGCTGGTGCTTTTACCTTGGGATGCTAAAAAATGGCTAGTGTTCTTAGTTATCTCGATTATGCTAGCGCCTTTTGAAGTGTATAATTATTTTGGAGGTATTATAACTAGTCTGGCTCCCGCAGACGTGTCCAATGCATATACGGGATATAATAATGACACCTACTATGGTAATGACATGACGACAAGTTTTGCAGATGCTTTAAATATATTTTTTATTACATTATTGGTTATATATGATAAGGTCGGAGAGAAGAAAGTGTATTACTATGAATATTTTAGAAATTTGACATTTTTTGGCTATTGTTTGTTTTATATTTTTAGAGGAAACGAAATTTTTGCTACAAGGTTACCAGGCGCATATTTTTCACTTGGAGGAACATTTATGATTCCTGGTATTGTTTATGCTGTTTCTTTTAATACTCAGAGGATGTTACGATTGGTGTTTTTGGGTTATTTTCTTTTCTTTTTGTATCTGTTTTCGGTTGGAAATGCCATGAGAGGAGGGTTTACTTGGAGCAAATATCAGAATGTTTTATGGAGGTAAAGAATTATGTTATAAGAAAGCATTTGTTAGAAATCATTTTCATGATTTTTATTTCTGGTGTAATTCTGTTCAAAATTTATTTTTCCTACCTCAACTGCAATGGTTATCCTTTCGCCGATTGGCTTATTAACTATCAAGATGGTGGATTTAAGCGAAGAGGGTTTTTAGGTACTTTAGTTTTTGCGCTGTATGAGTTTTTTGGCGTAAAGGTTCAATATACTGTATTCTTTTTCCAGTTTTTATTCCACTTTTTCTTTTTTTTCTATTTGGTAAAGCTATTGGCTTTGAAAAAGCATAATGTTGTTGAATATTTTTTACTATTTACCCCATTTTGTCTTTGGGGATTTTTTTCTGATTGTGCGATCGGTGCAAGAAAAGATGGTATTCTTTGGTTTTTGATGGCTTATTTTGCATATATTTTAGCAAGCAATAGGTTCAGGGGGAAAAGGGAAATTTTCTTTTATTTTTTGCTTTCCTTATCAGTTTTTATTCATGAAAGTTCTATATTTTTCACTTTGTTTTTTTTAGGACTTTATATTATTGGGAGTACTGGAAATGTTGATGAAAGGAAGATTTTGTTCATTGTTCTGTCTTTAATTGTTCCCACTATTATTGTTTTTGTTTTTGGGATGAAGGAACTTGGAGGAATATATACACAACAAGTTATTTCTGATTGTGGAATTGTGCTTCAGAAGACAGAGAATATTTTTACCTGGAAAGAAAAACAGTTTATCAAAAGTGATTATTATAGAAGGTATTTCAATGGTCATTTGTTGTATTTGATAAGTATTGCAATACAAGTAGGGATCGTTAGTTTTTACTTGTTTATTAGAAAATTTAGTAAGCAAGATATGAGAAAGCTTGTAATTGTTTTTTCTTTATGCATGATTAGTATAGTACCTTTGATTCTTATTGCTGTTGATTTTGGAAGATGGTTCTATGATTTGTTTATTTTACTTTCAATATTGATATTTCTTTTGTTGCAAAATAGTAATGGTGCAAATAATGTGATCTCCTTTAGTAAGCTTAATAATAAGGAGATAGCTTTTATAGTAATAGTAATTGTTTTCAATTTTTCGATTCGAATTCCTTCATGTATTTTTGGTTTACAGATGGGGCTTCCTCTTAGATTTATTTTAGATTTTTGATGAACATAGAACGTTTTTTTTCAAAAGAGTCCAATAAATTCATTGTTAAGGCATTGATTATTTTGGCATATTTGTATACCATCTTTTTTACGTTAGTTCATAATCTAAAGTCTGAAGGGTACATTCTTGGTGATTGGTTAATTAACTATCAGGATGGAGGGTTCAAGAGACGAGGATTATCTGGCAGCTTCTTTTTTCTTTTGCAAGACCTCACCGGAATTAGACTAAATGTTTTGGTGTATTTGTTTCAGTTCTTTGTAATAACTTTTTTCTTCTACACTTTCTACAAAATAGTTAGAAGCAAAAATATTTCTGTATTTTACCTTTCCTTAATTTTCTCAGCGCTTGGTTTTGTAGGCCTTTTTAATTCCGTTGATTACGTCGGAAAAAAAGAGTTTTTATTATTTGCTATTTTTACTTATTATGTGTATCTCTTAGATAAAGGTAAGTTGAGCGAGAAGAAGGAAAGGATTATTTGCGTGCTTTTGTTTGTTGCAACATTGTTTCATGAAATTACACTTTTTTTTATTCCTTATTTTCTTGTTGCAAAGTATTATAAAACAGGTGATCGAAATTACTTTTCTTATACTAAGTATTTTTTGGCAGTCTTTATTCCGTCTATTGCAATCATGCTTTTTGGAAAGGAAATTAATGAAGGTCATTCACTGGAAATTCTTCGTGAGAGAGGAGTAGTTTTCACTAAAGGGATTTTCTTTTGGGATGCTGTTGATGAAAAAGCTGTTTTGCGAGATAGGTTAAATGATTTTTTACCATATTTTGCTGGCCTATTACTGAGTGCTTTACATTTAACTTTTTATTTGTATCAGGAACAATATAACCGCAAAAAAATAGGCCTTTTTTTATGCTTAGCTTTCTTATACTCGTTGCCATTATTTTACTTAGGATTAGATTGGGGAAGGTGGCTTTACGTGCATATGATGATGATCATAATTTTAATGGGCACGATGATTGATAGCAGTAGCAAAAACACGCCTTCGAAAAATGTTCTTGTTATTGTCTTTTTTATAATAATTTTTTCGTTGATTTATAGAGTAGAACTTTCGGGTCTTTTTACCTTTGAGGGTTTCTTCTATCGCGTTTTTATTGCTCCTAGAGCGCTGCTAGAAAAGATGTTTTAAATTAATTTATTAAAAAGAATTAACAGTTTTGAATAATATTGATTTTATTATAGATACCGCTGGATTACCGTTATTTTGGGTGAAGCTCGTTTTAGGCTTTGTGATTTCTTTTTTTATCACTTTTTTTTCCATACCAACAATTAACAAGATTTCGAGGAGGAAGAACTTGATGGATGAGCCGGGGGTTAGAAGTTCACATGTTAGAAAGATTGCTAATCTTGGTGGTATTGCTATTTTTTATTCAATAGGAGTATGTGCTCCCATTTTTGCTTATGAGCTTTTCGAGTCTTATAAATTTTTGTTTGCCTCCTTAGTAATACTCCTCTATATAGGAGTTATGGATGATATTGTTGTTATGCGCGCATACAAGAAGTTGATTGTTCAAATTTTGGTTTCTTTACTGATTGTACTTGGGTCAGATGTAAGAATTAGAAGTTTGTTTGGGTTGTTTGGCGTTTATGAGATTAATTATTTTTTCAGTGTGCTTGTCAGTGTCATTACTTTTATCATATTAATTAATGCTTTTAATTTAATTGATGGTATTGATGGATTAGCTGGGAGTTACTCTGTTTTATGTAGCTCATTCTTTGCCGTAAGTTATTATAGACTTGGTGAATATAACTTTCCATTAGTGGTATTTTGTGTTGTTATTATTGGCGCTGTGTTAGCATTTCTGTATTATAATTTATCGAATTATCGGACCAACAAAATTTTCATGGGGGATACAGGTTCCATGATTTTGGGCTTTCTTTTAGCTTTTACAGCTGTCAGTTTTATTGATATTTTTATTGATAAACATAATCCAATGATACCGCGGTATCATCTTCTGAGTGCGCCTGTAATTGCAGTAGCAATTCTTATACTACCAATCGTGGACACGCTCAATGTTATTATTATTCGCTTAGTCAATAGAAAATCGCCTTTTGAAGCTGATAAAAACCATATTCATCACAAACTTTTGAAGCTGGGGTTAACTCATAGGAGATCTACATTTTATATCAATGTTTACTATATAATCATTGTTGCAGTTGCCTATGGGTTAAGACATTTGGAATTAAATCTCCTTCTACTGATTTTAATTATTCTGGGTTTTGTTGGAGCTTATTTGCCCGACTTGATATCAAAATTTAGAAAAAATCATAATTAAACATTATTTTTGCAAAACAATTTATAAATCGATGAACAAAAAATTTTTGATAATCATTGCCATTTTTTCCTTATTTCTGCAGTCGTGTATCACAACAAAAGAGGTAAGATATAAACAGCCAAGTGAAAGTCTTGTGATTAATGAAGAAGGGCTTGTGCCCTATAGTACTACAGAGTATCGAATTAGAAAAGACGACGTCTTGATATTAAACATTGTCACGACTCCAAAGGGAGATGCGACGCAATTTTACTCTAATTTAAACGCAAGTGAAAATGGGCTTCATGTTTCTAGTAGGTCTGGAGGTGAACAAGGTGCTGGTCCGTATTTTTCAGGTTTGAGGGTAGATGCAAGAGGAGATATTAACGTTTTTGGAATGGGATATATAAAGGCAGAGGGAAGAACCTTAGACGATGTTGCTGCAGAGATACAATCAAGGGTTAATGAAAATTTTGTAGAAGGAAAATCAGAAGTAAGATTAACCCTGGACGGAATACACTATTATGTTTTGGGAGATATTGAGACCACCGGTATGACTGGTGAAAAGGTTGCTTATAAACAGAATATTAATATTATGGAAGCGCTCGCTCAGAATGGAGGGCTTAACAGAAGTATTGATAGGAAGAATGTGACACTTGAAAGGAAATTTCCCGAAGGGACCAAGAGTGTTAATCTAGACTTAACCCGTGAAGATATTGCTAATTCTCCTTATTATTGGCTTCAGAACGGTGATTTGATTTACCTTAAAACTAGACCAAAAAGCTTTTATGGATTTGGAAAAGATCCTCTTTCAACGCTTACCACAGGTGTGACAATTCTCACAACGGTACTTTCCATTTATGTAATTTTTACTAAATTTTAGAAAATGATTCCAGAAAAAGTACAAGCTGAATCGGCCTATGGAGCGCCTCAGAAGGAAAAAGTTGGATCATTTGCTTTTTTTGATCCAGAGCATTTCTTGCATCGTTTACTAATGAATTGGTATTGGTTTCTTATTTTAGGAGCTATTGGCTACGGAATTGCTTGGGTATATGCCAAGTATTATGCAACACGTGTCTATGAATCAAGTCTTACTTTGAGTATTTCGAATAATACCTCCTCGTATTTTACTCCTAATCAATCGATTAATTTCATCTGGGGACAAGGTGGTAACCAAGATGGTGTTTTTTTGAAGAAGCTATTATTATCTAGAACGCATAATGAATTTTTGGTTAATGAGCTTAACCTATACACCAATTATTCTACCAAAGGATTAATCAAAGAAACCTATCTAGATAAAGATGATTCTCCGGTATTTTTGGAAATTGATAGAGATCATTTGCAACAAGTTGATTACGCAATAACTTTGGTGCCGAAAGGAGAGGATAAGTATGAAATTGTATTGCCAGAAGCAGGACACTCAACCAATCTTTATGATTATAGTATTGAAGGATACAAATCAATTAAGCCTTACACTGCGCCGCAAAATAGGATATTGAAAATAGGGCAGTGGTTTGAGACCCCCAATTTGAAATTCAAATTGGTTAAGAATCCTATGCCAGCCGATATTAAGTTTGGGAATATTATTGTAAAACTATCTACTGTCAATGCAGCCGTTTCAGGAATTGTTAATAACCTTCGAGTTGATTTTGATAAGGAGATTGGTACTATGATGATAGTTTCTAAGCGAGGATATAATCTTAATGGGACCGTGCGTTTTCTCAATACCTCCATTGAGGAATTAAAAAAGAAGCGTTTAAGAGATCGAAATACTGTTGATAAAAACACTAAAGATTATCTTGCGGAAAGTCTTGGTAAAATGAGGAAAAAGTTGGATTCAAGTGCTCAAGAAATGAATTTTCTAAAAGTAAATGAAGGGCTTTATGATATCAAAAACTTGGATACCCGTTCTTTGCAAACAATTAAAGATTTAGAAACACAAAAGGCTCAGTTGGCTACTCAAGTCAACACTTTGAACGCAATTAAGAGGATTCTCTCTTCTCAGAATTTAGATCAGATGATAAGTGCAGATGCTGCAGGTATTAATGATGGCATGTTTAATGCAACAGTTTCAGATTTGAAATCGTTGTATGCAAGACGTCGCGAATTATCTACGATTTATACTGCAAATTCTGAACCTATGAGGGAGATTAACCGTTTGATAAGTGAGGCGAGGGTTAATTCTAATAATTCACTGAAAAATTACTACGCTCAGTTTTACAATCAACTTAATAGTATAAATGCTAAGATCAGTAATGCCAGTTCTGATTTGTCAACATTTCCAGAGAAGGAAAGAAAATATCTTGATGCTGAAAGAGGATATAATATGATTTTAGCTTCCTATAATTCTCTCCTCACAAAGTTGAATGATACCCAGATTAGATTGGAAACCAACAACTCGGATATTAGCATTATAGATTACGCTAAGAATCTTGGTCAGGGTCCAGTGGCACCTAATGTAAAGCAGACGCAAACAATTATCATAGGGAGTCTCTTACTTATTCCCTTGCTTTTCTTGTTAGGGGCTGAACTTTTGGATAACAAAATTAGAAATATTAAAGAGCTACTTTCAGCGACTAAGATTCCTATGTTAGGCGTTATCGGAACCAATACCTATGAGAACAACCTTACAGTAATAGAGCAACCGAAATCTTCTATTTCTGAGGCCTTTAGAGGTGTCAGAGCTAATCTTAGATTTTTACTAAATGAAGACGGACACAGTAAAGTCATTTTAGTAACATCTTCTGTTGGTGGTGAAGGTAAAACATATACCTCTATCAATATTGCATCAGTTCTTGGGCTAAGCGGTAAGAAGACGATTTTGCTTGGTATGGACCTCAGAAAACCAAAGATTTTTGGAGATTTCAATATCAATAATAAGTATGGAATTTCTAATTATCTTACTGGAGAAGTGGAAATGGAGCAAATTATTAATTCAACCAAGGTTCCGGATTTGTTTGTAGCTACTTCTGGACCAATTCCACCTAACCCGTCTGAGCTATTGATGAGTAATAAGAATATTCAGTTTATTGAAGATCTTAAGAAAGAATTTGATTTTATTGTCATTGATTCGCCTCCAGTTGGTCTAGTAGCAGACTCTTTTGAATTAATGAAGTATGCAGATGCTACAGTATATGTTGTTAGACATGAGTATACAGAAAAGTATATGCTGAAAATGATTACAGAAAAGTATCACAAGAATGAAGTAGAACATCTTGGATTGGTATATAACGACTTCTCTAACAAGCAGGGAGGTTATGGATATGGTTACGGATATGGTTACGGATATGGTTACGGGTACGGCTATGGATATTTTGATGAAGACAAAAACTATGAAGAACCAACCCTTATCAAGATCAGAAACAGAATACAGAAGATATTTAATCGAAATTAAAAAAGTATCCCTAATTATTAGGGATACTTTTTTATCATAATTTCGAATTTTTTAATACGTTCACAAAATTTGAGCATAATTTCTCAAAAATTATATTTTTTTGTCTATATTTAACTTCTTTTTAAGAATTCCACTAATATAAAAATGTTTTATATTTGCACAGAATAATATGTTAACCATAAACCATATGTTCCTATGAGTAAAAAGATAATTATTGGCTTCTTTGTTTTTGCAGTTTCCATTGCGAATATGAACGCACAAAGACATGAGTTGGGCTTGCGTTTCGGAAGTAGCAGTCTAGTTGGAGATATCGGAAGAACCAGTTATCTGCTTCATAAGCCTATTAAGCCAATGTCGGAATTTGGTTTACCAGTTTATGCAGGTGTTATCTACAGAATGAATTTTAACCCTTATCAGACCTTAAGATTTGATGTTGGTTATAATCAAATTCAGTTTGATGATAGAGTAGCAAAGGAACAATATCGTAGAAACCGTCAAATGTACGGTTCTAATGATGTTTGGGAAGCTGATGTAATGTTCGAATATAACTTTTTTCCAGTTAATAACGAGCAGAAGAAAGGATTAGTAAGTCCTTATATTTTTGGTGGAATTGGAGCTATGCTATTTGATGTTTCTAAAGCTACTATGGCTCACGATTTTTATCGTGATAGTGATGGAGTAGCCATTGCGCCTACTAGTGAGACGGATTTCTTTTCGACAGTAGGTTATGATTCAGAAAGAAAAGCAACAATGTATATTCCATTTGGTTTAGGTTTGAAGTACAAATTTAACTATAATTGGGCGATTTCAGCAGAAGCGATGTTCCGATACACCTTCTCTGATCAGTTAGATTATAGCGAATTGACAGACAAAGATTTGCAACCGACATATAACGCAGATATTTTGAGTCCAGCAACAGGAACATCACTATTGCAGACTGGAGTGTATTATAGTACAGCAAAAGAACGAGAAAACGAATTTCTAAAAAATAGACGAGTTGGCGATCCTAATTCCAATGATTGGATTAATAGTGTTACCTTAGGAATAACATATTCTTTCGGAAGACCTCCTTGTTATTGTGACTAATATGTCTTCTAAAAAAGAAAAAATAAACCCCGATAATTTACCGAAGCACGTTGCCATCATTATGGATGGAAACGGAAGATGGGCAAAATCCAAAGGTGAAGAACGTACTTTTGGTCATCGCAATGCCATTGATGCAGTACGAAGTGCAATTAATGCTTGTAACGAAATCCATATTCCGTACCTCACGTTATATACCTTTTCTTCAGAGAATTGGAGTCGTCCAGACAACGAAGTAGATACCTTGATGAATCTTCTTTCTGAGACTTTATTGCTTGAAGCGGAGGAAATATTTACCAAAGGATTGCGTTTACATGTCATAGGAGAAACGGAGAAATTGCCATCGTTGGTAAGAGACCAATTACTTAATGTGATAAAGCTTACGGAGAATAATACCAAGGGTAACCTGATTTTAGCATTAAGCTATGGTTCGCAAAAGGAGATTCTTAGAGCGGTAAAACAAATTAGTGAGGAGGTCAAAAGTGGAGATCTTGCAATTGAGGAGATTAATGAAGCGGTTTTCGAAAACCATTTGTACACAAAGGATTTTCCGCCAGTGGATTTATTAATCAGGACGAGTGGAGAAGTGAGAGTAAGTAACTTTTTGCTATGGCAGATAGCGTATGCAGAGATGCAGTTTTTAGATGTGCTATGGCCAGACTTCAACAAAGAAATCTTTTTTCAGTGCATTCTGGATTATCAAAGTTCCGAAAGGAGATTTGGTAAAACAAGTGAGCAAATTAAATAATTAATAAAGAAAAGTAGTATATACATAATGAAACTGAAGTTTGTATTTGTAATCATGGTGCTCATGTCGGCGAATTTTTTTGCTCAGGTAGAGACACCACAAAACAATCAGGATAACCAACCTGAAGTTACGCAAGAGCAGAAAGGGACTTATATTTTGAAGGACATTGTTGTCGATGGAGTGAAGCGATACTCTTCAGCGCAGGTACTAAGATTTACAGGACTATACAAAGGCGAGACCGTTGACATTCCTGGACAAAAAATTAGTAATGGTATCAAAAAACTTTGGGAGACCGATCAGTTCTCAGAAGTGGAGGTGTATGTACAAAGCATCGAAGGAGAAAATGTTATTTTGAAATTCTATCTTCAAGACCTTAAGGAATTAGGAGAGATTGAATTTACAGGTAAAGGAATGAATAAATCCAAAAAAGAAAAATTGGTAAAAGATCATAACTTGAAACCTGGAACTAAAATCACTAAGGATTTGGTTTCTTCTCTGAAGAACGATATCCCTAAAGATTATCAAAAGAAAGGATTTTCGGATGCCAAGGTAAGTATCAAAGATAAAGTCAATTCAAGTGACCCTAATCTAGTAGACTGGACTATTGATGTTGACAAAGGAAAAAGAATCAAGATTGACCACATCGAGTTTGAAGGAAACCAAATGGTCACTGATGCTAAGTTGAGAAAGAAAGGCTTCAAGGAAACTAAAGAAAAGAGGTTTGGTATTGGTGGTATTTTGAAATCATCCAAATACATTCCGGAAAAGTATGAAGAGGATAAAGTAAAATTAGTTGAATATTACAACTCATTGGGTTATCGTGATGCAACTATCATTTCTGATTCAGTTTATAGAAACAAAAAGAATAACTACGAGATTAACGTAGATTTGAAGGAGGGAAAAAAATATTACATTGGTGATATTTCATTTACAGGTAATACGGCATTCTCTACTGATTATTTAGAAAGAGTTCTAGGATATAAGAAGGGAGATATTTATGATGCAGTTGGTTTCAATAAGAAAGTTGGAGAAGACGGAGGTAAAGAAGATGATTCTGATATTAAGTCCAATTATAATAATAATGGTTTCTTATTTTCAACTGTAACTCCAGTCGAAAAATCGGTGGTTGGAGATTCAATTAATCTAGAAGTTAGAATTAATGAAGGAGAAAAAGCAACTTGGGATAAAGTGACTTGGAGTGGCAATACGACAACTCATGACCACGTAATTCTTCGTTCTTTAAGAACTAAACCGGGAGACCTTTTTAGAAAAGGCGATATCAAAAGAACGTATTTCGAATTAGGAGGCATGCAGTTTTTTGATCCACAACAGATTAGTCCAGATGTTAATCCTAACCAAGTAAATAATACTGTTGATGTTCACTGGAACTTAGTCGAGAAAGGATCTTCGCAAGTTCAGTTACAAGCGGGTTATGGTGGAGACACCTTTATTGGTACGCTTGGTCTAACGTTTAATAATTTTTCTTTGAGAAATTTCTTGAAACTGAAGGGATTTAATCCAGTTCCGCAGGGAGATGGACAGACACTTTCTATTCAGGCACAAGCAGGACAGTATTTCCAAAACTACGGTATTTCATTCGTGGAGCCATGGTTGTTTGGAACTAAGCCAACAGCACTATCTTTAGGAGTTAATCAGTCTTTAGTTAATTATGACTATTCTGATTCTGCTTATTCATCTTACGCAACTGGTACTGCAAATCAAAAATTAAACATCTTTACTGCTAATGCTGGTTTGTCAAGAAGATTGACTTGGCCAGATGATTGGTTCAATCTGTATACTGGTATCCAATATCAGAACTATAAATTTGATAACTATCCATTTCAGTTTGGAGAAACAACTGTATATAATGGAACGGCTAAAAACTTTAACATTAATCTTGGTCTAAGCAGAAATTCAGCTGGAGTAGATCCAATTTTCCCAACTTCAGGGTCTAACATTGAAGCTTCATTGAAGTTTACGCCACCATATTCACTATTCAGTAACAAAGATTATTCTTCAATGCCTTTGGCTGAGAAGTATAAATGGATGGAATATTTCAAAGTTAAATTCAAATTTGATGGATACAATGAAATTATTGGAAAACTAGTGATGAGAGCAACTGCGGAAATGGGATTCATGGATGGATATAACCAAGAATTAGGAGCGCCGCCATTCGAGAGATTTTATATGGGAGGTACTGGACTTTATGGAGGAAGATATGATGGTAGAGAGTTGATCCCTTTAAGAGGTTACGAAAATGCAAGCACTTACGGAGGAGGAATAGATGATATTACTCAGACTGGTGGAGGTACTATTTACAATCGTTTTTCGTTAGAGTTAAGATATCCAATCTCAATGAGCCAAACTGCAAAAATATTCGGACTAACATTTATTGAAGGTGGAAATGTTTGGAATTCTTGGGGAGCATATAATCCTTTCCAGTTGAAGAGGTCTGCAGGTTTTGGTGTGAGAGTTTATATGGGTGCATTTGGTTTGATTGGATTTGACTTTGCTTACGGTTTCGACAAAACACTCTACGGATCCGAGCCTTCAGGATGGAAACCACATTTCTTGATGAACCAGACATTGTAAAAACATGAAAAACCTAAAAAATTTCTTTGTTCTCTCTTTTATGCTAATAGGCTTGAGTGCCTTTTCGCAGAAGATAGGAGTTGTTGACACCAACTATATATTGGAAAGGTTGCCAGATTATAAAAGTGCAAACGAAAGATTACAGTCTCAGATTGCTACTTGGGAGTCAGAGATTGCTAATCAGCAATCACAATTTGAACAGAAGAAATCTGCTTTTGAGAATGAAAGAATTCTACTTCATGGTGATGAGTTGAAGCAGAGAGAAAGAGAAGTTTTGGATTTGGAGAATAACATTAAGACCACTTTAAGTTTGAGATTCGGTACCAATGGAGAGATTGCTCAGTTGAGAGCAAATATGGTTCAGCCTTTTCAAGATGAAATTTGGGAAGCAATAAAAACAATTTCTGAAAAAAACGGTCTTGGCATAGTCTTAGATAAAAGCAATAATGTGAGTGTTATTTTTTTACAGAAAAGATATGATTATACTGAGAAAGTTTTAGATTTGCTAACCAAAGGAACAACAGGTAAGTCTTCGAAATCAAAAAAATAACTGTAGAATTTAACTTATAACCTAATTATTAATCAAAAAAATCAATAAACAATCTAAATAAAATTATGAAAAATTTAAAAGTATTATTTGCAGCAGCAGTAATGTTCATTGCAGGAGGTTTTACAAATGCTCAAAAATTTGCAACTGTAGATGTTGCCTCAATCATAACTAACTTGCCAGAAATGAAAAAAGCAGAGGCTCAATTAGAAGCTTATCAAAAGGCAAAAGAAGCTGAACTTAAAAAGGAAGGTGATGCTTTCCAAGCAGAAGTTGAAAAATATCAGACTGTTGATGGAGCGAAGATGACGCAAGAGCAAAGAAAAGCTAAGGAAGATGAATTGCAAAAGAAGCAAACTGAGATTCAGAAGAAATTAGTTGCAGCTCAACAAGAGTTAGCTAAGAAAAGAGATGAAGCTTTCGGACCAATTGAAGCTAAAATCCAAGCAGCAATCGATAAAGTTGCAAAAGCTAATTCTTGGGATTTTGTAATGAGTGCAAACTCTGATTTGTTTCTTTACAAAAATGGCCCGGATGCTACAGCTGCGGTAAAAAAAGAACTTGGTTTACAATAAGTAAAAATATTTCAAATATAGCCACCTCTTTTAGAGGTGGTTTTTTATTTTTGTATCATGAACAAAGAAATTTCTACCAAAGTCAAGGTGCGATTTAGTGATTGTGATCCGATAGGTCACCTTAATAATGTGAAGTATTTGGAGTATATGCTCAATGCAAGGGAAGATCATGTAGAAGAATTTTATGGTTTTACCTATGAAGAGTATTCTCGACAGACTGGTTGCACTTGGATTGCTATTCAGAATGAAATTGCGTATCTCAAAGAAGTAAGGTATAATTCAAAAGTGGTAATCTCTAGTAAAACGATTGATATCAAGGAGCGGTTAGCCAAAGTTGAGATCTTAATGAAAAGTGAAGACGAGCAGACAATTCACGCTGTTCTTTGGATAAGTGTCATCTATTTTAACATGAAGACAAGACAATCTCAAGCGCAGCCTAAAGAAGTTCAAGATCTTTTTAACAAGTTTTGGGTTCAACTTCCGCAGAAGACATTTTCGGAAAGAGTTGATTTTTTACGTAGAGAAAACAAAAAACAAAATTAATGAAACAAAATATTATAATTATTGGTGCTAATGGCCAACTGGGTAAATGTGTTGAAAGTATTGCTCCGCAATTTGAAGACCAATTCGAATTTGTTTATACAACTTATGACAATCTTGATATTACAAATTACTCTCAAGTAGAAGAGTGGTTTGAAAGTGTCAAACCTGTCTATTGTATTAATGCTTCTGCTTATACCGCTGTTGATTTAGCCGAAACCGAAAGAGAAAAAGCATTCAAGGTGAATGCGACAGGTGTTGCTCATTTAGCGAAGGCATGTTTTAAGACGGGAGCGACATTGATTCATGTCTCAACAGATTACGTTTTTGATGGTGAGACTGATTTGACATATTCGGAAGATGACTTGACTAGTCCAATTAATGTTTATGGAGAATCTAAGAGAAAGGGAGAGGAACTTGCTTTGGAAGTTAATCCACATACTATTATTATTAGAACATCTTGGTTATATTCAGAGTTCAATAATAATTTTGTGAAGACCATGTTAAGATTATTTTCTGATCGTGATGAGCTTAATATTGTAGCAGATCAATTTGGACAACCAACTTATGCAGGAGATTTAGCAGAGGCTATCATGAAAATCATTGTTCATAAAGATAAAAAGTTTGGGATTTATCATTTTTCTAACCAGCCAGAAACGACTTGGTTTGTATTTGCTCAAAAGATCGCAGAATTGTCTGGATCTAAAATCAAACTTAATCCAATCGAGACCAAAGACTATCTCACTCCGGCGAAGAGGCCGCACAGAAGTACTATGTCTTTGGATAAAATAGAAGCCGATTATCGTATTGAGCTTAAAGATTGGGAAGAGAGTCTAGAGAAGTGTCTTCAAATTCTTTTACAAAAATGAGAAAAGCTGTAATCATTTTCGGTTGTATAGTTTCTTTTAGTTCGCTCTTGGGACAAGAAGTCAGCTTTAATAAGATTGTTAAAGTTCATGAAGGTAGTTCCAAAGAATTACTAAGACTCGAGGATTTACCAGAGCATAATGAGTATTTAGGTGAACTTGAAGTCACTGGAATTTTATCTTCGAATCAAGAGGCTTTTACATATATATATAATAAGGCAAAAGAAGTTGGAGCTAATACATATATATATATACCTTTTGAGACCATTGATGGTTCTACCCCCAAATTTAATCCTCAGCATTATCGTTTAGCTTTATATTATGTAGAGAAAGAAGATATAAAAGAATCTGCCCCTTCCGTATACTTATTTTCATCAGAGAAGAAGCAGGGTATTAGAGTCAATCATCAAGATTATTCACTTCCTCCAAAAAGTTTTATTAAACTAAATGTTACCCCAGGGCAGCAGATTGATATCTCAACAAAGAAGTTTTTAGGTTCAACAGTAAAGTTTGTTGCAGGAAGTGATTCCAAATATTTACTATGTCAATCCTTTCATGTAAAGGCTGAAGAAGGTTTGAATATTAAGTCTGGGGATATATTACCACTTGATAAATCTTACGCTAGATTTCTTACACTTATATATAATAAGGTGCTTCCGTAGCTCATATTATACAGGAAAGCAAACACTACAGAATATTATGTTAAATTTTAGCGCTGTAAATGTGCTAGTTAGGCTTTTTGTGGTAAAAATATGCCAATAAAGTTTGTGGATACCAGAAAACACCCTACTTTTGCAG
>NZ_JBYVEB010000076.1:0-15698 GCF_058117085.1 Chryseobacterium sp. CG10_8
AATTTAAAATACTAATCATTTAACCTTGTAAACTCCATGTCGAAGTGTTAAATAAGATAACATTAAAAACAGTGTGCCGAATAAAAACCATGACTCATCATTTGATTACATTTGTAGTTTAGAATTATGCACCCTCGATTAACGTCCTTATGAAACACCCTTTTTCTGAAAACCCACAAGTTGGACTCACTTCATCCTTTGCCGAATTGGTCGAAACTCCGTTTCATGGGACAACCAATGCACTTTGTTGGTACAGAAATTTAGAAGGTGACTTTCAAGAAATCATGTCAAAACTAACTTTACACGAAGACATCACCGAAATCTCAATGGAAGAACTTCAGGCTTTAGAACTGTCTGAAAAAGGACAACTGGCAAGAACCACTATTCTCAACGATTTTCAATTACTAAGTGATTTCGGGGCACAACCCACCCTTAACTTACTGAAATGCTATCAACGAGATGATGAACTGGATTTTATCTCCACCGATGTATATTCGTATCATGTAGATCGCTCCCCTATTTTGATGGACACGTATTTGTGTACCTATCACGGAGCAGCAAGTGACATCATCCCCAACGAACAAGTCGTTCAGAAAATCCTCATCCCAGAGATCAGAGAACAGCTTCGCTCCTTTCACGATGCTACCGAATCCGACTTTGAAACTTTCTTGACCGAAAACTTCTTCGACTTGCATTACCAAGCGCTTCCTCATTCAAAGCCTACCAACTTAGGAAATGGACACTTGTGGCGCCTTGCTGTTGACAATCCACAACAACCTGTCCCACCTTGTGTACATCGCGCTCCAATAGAAAATGACGGATTGAGGCTGATGATGATCTGCTAAACCTAATTGCATCAGTTTTTCAACTTCTAACACGATACATAGAAGTCATTAAGCCCTGAGCGTTATCGCATATTGATAACACCAAATGCAGCAACTTTAACCTTATCAGTTTTTCAACTTCCAGATAGAGCCGTTTTTAGTTGACAGTTTCTCTAACTTTCCTTTTGCGGTTAGATCGTCTAAATATTTTTCAGCTTCACTTCTTTGTACTCCCGTTAAGACAGAAAACTCCTTAACAGTTAATGACTGGTATTTAGAAAATACAGAATTCCAGGTTTTGTCGTAGGAAGCTTTTGTAGCCTGAGGAAATAATTTTAACAAAGCATTTTCATATACTTCGTAAGGTCGAGAACCATACACCATTTCCTTATTCCCCATAGGAGTGGTGAAAAACATAGTAGGAAAACCCCTTACACCCAATTCTCGGGCAAACTTCAAATCTTCTTCAAAAAGTTCTTTTGCTTTTCCTTGGTAATCGGATTTAAAAGTCACCATATCAAGTCCCACCTTCTTCCCTGCGATTTCTAAAAATTCCCATCGGGTGATATTCTTTTTCTGCAGAAACACCATTTCGCGGATCTCACGAAGAAACAGAACTGTCTTATCATAATCCTGCATTTGCGCTGCTTTGAAGGCAATAGAAGGTGGATAAGAAGAATCTAAAGGATCTTCTAACCAAACATCTCCGTCAATTGGCATATCGTAATAGACGCTTACTTCGTCCCAATGATGCGCCACATCAGAAGGCTTGCTAATTCCACCACTATTATAACTCCAATCTGGAAGTAGACCACCCATTCGGTAGTCGATTTCTACATGCTCGCCGTACTCTAACTTTAGTTTTCGAAGTTGTGGTTCGATAGCCCAACACGATGAACAGATGGGATCGGTACAATAGATGATCTTAACCGGTTTTTGAGTCGCGTGAACCCAACCACTCTCTGATTGATCTGCTTGATGAGTTGGTATTTCACAAATCCCAGTTTCAGGGGAACATAATAATGGATTGTTATCTTTCATATTCTTTTTTTCTTGAGCGTAATAAAATGAATTGCCAAAAGCAAATATGGAGATTATAATAATACCAAGTATTTTGGGATTTCTCAATGCTTGCACCATTTCGTTTGTTTATCTTTGTACAAAAGTGAAGACTTATTTTGAACTAAACAATAAGTCAGAAAATGATGACTACTAAAAAGGAAACCACCAACCAAGAAACATGTCCTGCTCAAGGGCTTTTGAAGTTACTTTCGGGAAAATGGAAACCAGAGATTTTTCGTTTGGCTGTTGAATCACCTTTAAGGTTTAATTCTCTTTTGCGTCGGATTGAAGGTTCCAACAAGCAAACCTTATCCGTTGCATTAAAAGAACTGGAAGAAAGCGGTTTATTAGACAAAACGATCATCCAACAAAAACCCTTGCACATAGAATACAACCTTACCGAAAAAGGAAAATCACTCATCCCTATCTTTAGACAACTCGAAAATCTTGGCTAAATCCCATCAATAGACATTCTTCCTAAAAAGCTGAGCTAAGCGAGATTGCCAACACTTCCCCTTATTATGACATACCCTCTTTTGCCAAAAAGCAAAAACGAATCAACGACCACAAGTCTTGCTATTTGACACAGGTTTTGTAGAAAGGTAATTGTGTGTTTGAAGGTGATTTCAAAGCATAAAATCAAAAAGGCCACCGATAATCGATGACCCTGGAAAATTAAAAATACCCTTACACAAAATTCTATTACTCTATTTTTTCTTCGAGTTCGGGTTCAGCTGCTTCCCACGATTGCCTTGGTTTTGATCGTACTGAGGATTGGTTCCCTTTGTTCCTTTATTGGCATTTTGCATGTTTGCTTGGTTCTGTTGCGGTGTGATTTTGTTTTTCATTTTTTTGATTGTTTAAATGTTATTAATATTTCATTGATGATATCTTCAGTTTTTACTTTGTTGTCTACTTCTATGATCAGATCATAATGTACAGGATCTGTATAATCAATTCCATAAGCATTTCGAAACTGCTTTCTAAAAGTCTCATTTCTGAAGGGTACGGTCTCA
This sequence comes from Chryseobacterium sp. CG10_8, assembly GCF_058117085.1. Taxonomy (NCBI): domain Bacteria; kingdom Pseudomonadati; phylum Bacteroidota; class Flavobacteriia; order Flavobacteriales; family Weeksellaceae; genus Chryseobacterium; species Chryseobacterium sp. CG10_8. Next base: position 2,903 of record NZ_JBYVEB010000076.1, read on the forward strand.
TGAGTTTCATTTTCTCTCTTTTGAAGGATAAGTCGCTCTACAGCATCATCTTCTGAGATTTTCAAGAAAATATGAAAGGTATTTTTCACAAAGTGAAATCCTAGCCGATAATCTATAATTAAGTTGTCCCTAGAATTACAGAAATCCGAAAATTCCTGATCTATAATCCTGTCCATTGAAGGATCACTTACACATTTTTTTTGAAACTTCACAATGCTTAATCCTTCACTTTCTGCTTTCTTTCTTGTGCTGTTTCCTATTGAAACAAATTCATAATTAAGTTGTTTAGCCAACTCTTCTCCAATGGTGCTTTTTCCTGAAGCTACCTCTCCTGATAACGTAATGTTTGTTTTCATAAATAATATTTTATATTGTTAAACTTTAATTCCAATTGTAAATCCCACCTCTATTAATAAAATTGTCATAGTTGTAATTCATCTCTTGATATGCATTTACAATTCCTCTTTCTAGGATAAATCCACTATATTCTTGATATCCTTCTTTATTAGTGAAGAATCTTCCAGTAGGATCTATCATTGCATAGCTATCCTTCATTTCAGAATTACTTTCCTTCACTAATATTCCCTCCTTTTCAAATGAGCTGTGATCTGAGACAAACCGATTGAACTGCTCTTCACTAATTTTGAATTCATCAATAAACTCATCATTTTCGCCCTTGATTGGCAATACCTGAAAAACCTTCCATCGTTCTGGATTTGCATATTTGATAAATTCCGACATTGATTCCTGATAGTTAAGACTATGGACTACGGTGTTAATCTTTAACCTATAACCATACTTTTTAATCCTATCAACAATTTGTAAATAATCCTCAAAAGACAATACATTCTTCCCTACCATAGCTCTACCTGAATTTAAGTTTGTGTCACTTATTATACTATCGACACTTAATATCACCCAGTCTAGATGCTCTTTATTTTTTTCAAGAAAGTCATCACTTAGACGAGAGCCATTTGTAACAATCATCGTGGTCATTCCAGTGATTTTCGCTTCCCGAATTAGCTCCGAAATCCACGGACATAATGTTGGTTCGCCCCCAGCAAATGTGATTTTCTTAAATCCAATTCCTGCAATCTCTCGGATGAGCTGTAATGATTGTTCTTTTGGCAAATGTCCTTTCGGTAAAATATTCTTTGCTTCCTGAAAGGGTGCGAAACAGAACTTGCATTTCATATTACAAGGATTCCATAAATGATAATTGACTGATGGAATGATTTCATTCCCAATTTTTGTTTTCATAATTTTAACAAATTTTAACGTTTATTATGAATTATTAACAGCAAAGGAAAAACCACAAAAACAAAAAAAAGCGTTCCCCAAGAACATCAAGGGGAACGCAGCAATATGAGCGATAAACGGAGTAACAAGAGCGCTAAGTCAACATTTTTTTTATGACATTTTGATAGTTTTCTGACACTGACAGTTTGGCAATTTTTATGACATGATCTTTATCGAATACCTTCACTTCAATGGTCTCAGACTTATTACAGTATTTTTGGATATACCTACGATTTACACGAAAGGATTTATGAATAGTCACGAATTGATCGGGGCGTAATCCTTTCTCCTCCATTTTAGAAAAAGAAAAGTCGATCAGATTCTCGGTTTTACGATTAATAAAGTGGATCAGTTTATTATTAGATTCAGAGCCTGCATTTTTATCCGCACATAGGTATACGATGTCATCTATCAGAACCTTATCTCTTTTCGTTTTATCAAATTTAAAATAGACGTAATTGAGATTAGAAAACAGCTCTACTTCTTTTAGAAACCTTTTGAAGCTTTTAAGAAACTGCTCTTCCGTAAAAGGTTTGGTGATATGATCAATACATATTTCGGCATCTCGTTTTAGATGCTCAATGTTTTCAATATAATCAGATGTATTAACACTTGCAAAAAATACAGGAATCTTAATCTCTTGTGCCACTTCCATTCCCGTCATACTATCATTGCCCAAATCCAAATCAGTCAATAGAATGTCTGGTGAAGCCACTTTCAATTGTTCGAAAAAATCATCGGAATTACGGCTTTTGATCACCAATTGAACGTTAGGGATTTTAGATACATAATCTGCCAACTTTTCTAATTGTTTGCTGTTGTCTTCGAGTAGGGCAATGCGGTAATGTGGGGTCATCTTTGTCCTTATTGAGTTATTATAATCTTTAATTTAAGAGTATCTCTATCATTTTTGTCTGATGCTCTTTAATATCTTCAAAACCCCATTCAAGTTCTGATTTCTGAAAAGCATAATGATTATCTCTACATTTTCGCATCATAATGATGAATTTAAGAGAAGCAACACTGACTATTTTTATTTTTCCAGATTCATCTAGATAATGATCTAGCTTAGTCTTTGGACTCCAATTACTTCCAGAACTATTCGCCTCACTACCTATCATCGCAAAATTTCCAAAACAATTTATTTGATCTTGATTAGGCTTGCCATCTATTCCATTAGCATTAGCGGTTGGAAAATAATGTTCTAAACTTCTTCTTGTTCTTGAAAAGTAGAAATTATTAAATACATCCAAACCAAAATCGCTACAGCCAAGATGCTCAAAAAATACTGAACGTTCTCTGTCTCCCTTAACGGTCGTTTTACCACGAAGGTTATCAGCATACTGTTCCCATAGCTTATAATCAAGATAATTGAAAACAAACAAAGGAATTCCCTTTGTTCTTTCAGAACCGTCTCCATAAATCTCGGTAAAATCGAGATTATTATTTTCGATGTTGAGATTAAGATTATTATTCGACAAAATCATCTTATCAAAACTACCTGGATTAGGTGTATTAATGGCATTTAAGTTTTCAGGGACTAAATAAATATCCCTTAAATATTTGTTTGCTAAATTATCTACAAACTGTGCGTATTTTTCGACGTTTCGGTTTTCATCATTAAATAAATATTGCAAGCAGTAGAAAAGATAGTTTTTTCTTTGTCTTGCTGTGAAGGTCACTTCAAACATGGAAAGGAGCTGAACTAATTTATTTTGATAATTACCATCCTCATCAAGATTTTTTAGATACTCGTTGTTTCCGTCCTTATACCAATTTTGTAGTTTCCAAGGATTGCTTTCCAGAGTGTCATTTTCTTCCGAATGGTGAACAAGATAATTATCTAAAAGGTACTTGGCTTTTAGTAAATTAAAACCAAACTGTTTTGCAAAAGATGTATCAAAGTTGGGAACCTTATCGAATTCTCTTATCAATTCTTTATCATCCAAAATAAAATCTGAAGGCACAAAATCATTTTCGGACATTCTTGTAAGTTTCAAAACCACTAATAGGAAGTTTGAAAAATCCATTATTGGTTGAAAAGTATCTAGCTTTACATGATTATTGTTTCCATTTTCTGCCGGTGAGCTGGATATAAGGTTAAGAATTTCTAGCTTTCCCATTTCTTTTTCAACATTTGGTAAGGCATCAAAATTTTCTATGATGAAATCATAGTGATGATGTCCAAAGACATTTGCATCTCGATACTTTTGTTGAATATAAACACTCATATCACTACAAAATTCCCAAATGCGACTCAACTTTTCTTTGTCAACATCCTCTAATTTTTCTATTAATCTTGCCTTAATAATCTCATGTTTCTCAAGTTGTTCACCTCTCGAATTCATAACTTCAAAGTAATGATTAAGGTCAATATCTTTTGGAACTTGATAGTGGATTAAGTGAACTTGATTCTGAAAATATCCTTTAAACTCATTGATTTCTTCATGTGAAACAATATCTAATAACGCGCTTTTTGCATAATTAAAACCATTGAAAATTCCATCGTCTTTGTCATCAATATTGAAATTAGGAATACTTTTGATGGTGGCATCAGATTTTTTTCGGGCTCTGTAGGTTAGTTTATTTTCTACACCAATCTCTAATGCTCCCAAAACAATATTAATAGTCGTCAGTCGCTGCTGTCCGTCTATAACTTCATAAACGTGATCCCCTTTATGAAAAGTAACCAGGGTACCTATAAAGTACGTTTGTTTCTTCGCCATTTTTGCATCATAAACGTCTTGAACTAAAGCATAAATTTCATCTTTTTCCCAAGCATAATTTCGTTGATAAATAGGAACTTCATAGGTTGCCTTATCCCCATTGTAAATTTGAGCGATCGAGAGTTCTTGTAGAGGTAGTTTTTTAGTTTGCATATTAATATCCTATGAAATTGTATTTCTTGAAATAGTGAAGGTAGTTTTTACAAACATTGTTATTTTGCTGCTCGTCAATAGTATTCATATTTGCAACAATTTTATTTTTAGGGATAGGGTTTATCCGATCTGATAATGCGCTTAACAAATCAACGGGAGAGTCCGCTTCATTAATCTTTCTATAAATATTGAATGAGTTCCAGCGATCGGGATTGCCCATAACATAATTTTGTGCTGATTGCCAACCGAGATTGTAATATTGTGCCCTAAGCGAATAAGCCCAAATAAATGATAACATGACGAATTGATCCAACATGCTTAGGTCTGCTTTGGTTGGTTTTTCTGGAGGTGTAAAGCGGTCTACATATAATAGGATCGCTGTATCAAAAAGTAAGCGGGTTACTCCATTTCCAACACCATATTTATTCCAAGGTAAATCCAGTGTTTTTACAATATCATTGTCATTAATAAGATAACCTTCATACTTGTCATTATTCTGAATATCCTTTAAGATTTCAAAATAGTGTTTTGTATAATCGAAAAACGGTTTCCCTGCAATAATAGGGGCATCTAACTGAAATGGCTTAAGATTTCTTATACCCGAGACAAAAGGCATTGAGGTTTGGTTAAAAGCATCTGCATACGCAAAAGCGCCCTTGTAAAATTGTGCAAAAGGAAAATTGTCTTGGTGTGTAATCCCTTTGAAGATATGGATGTTATGTTCTGAAAGTTCGTTGGCGTAGTTGCCCTTCGTCCATTCTTTTACACGATAAAGGTAGTCGCTGAACAATACGGAAAGAAATTTCTGATCCAAATCTTCCCAACTTTTTACAATTTTTTCTGTTTCTTCGGCATGGATGTTTTTCATCTCTCGAAGATGAAACGCTTTTAATAGATCGTGAGGATAGAGCTTTTTGCCTCGTGCATTCTGAGAATCAAAAAACTGAAAAGCTTCCGATATATCTTCAGTAATCACTACAATCAGTTCGCAGTTTTGTTGGATATACTCTAGCAATTCTTTTTTCTCTCTGCTATCATTAATGCTATCTACACGTCTTTTAAGAGTCTGAAAATTTTTAGGAATATTCCTTTTGTTAAATGGATTGTCAGCAAGACTTTGCTTTAGAAAATTAATATTGAGGTTTTCTTCTATTGCTTTTAACAGAAGAGAAAAAGTAATCGTTCTTTGCTGTCCATCTACGATATTGTATTTTGCGTTTGTAGCATCGTAATGTAGGATTAATGTTCCAACTCTGTAACTTTCCTTGTTTTCTTTTTTGGCTAAAATTACATCATCTAAAAGCTGTATTACGTTTTTAGCTTTCCATTTGTAAGGGCGTTGATAATTGGGTATTTCTAATACAATGTCTTCTATTGAATTACCCTCTTGGTTTTGTGTAATTCTATTTTCTATTAATAAATCGCCAATCTTAGAAATGGCAAGCGTAAGGTTTGTATTCATAAAAAATCATGGTTTGTGTTTTTTTCTTTAATTTCCCCTAATATCAAAAAACCGATCAAAATAAGTCTTTAACTTAATCAAAACCGATTCTTTTTTTCTTGTTAAATCGCCAGTTGGTGTGAAGCGAGAAACAGGAGGAAGAATTTTTGCAAAAGCAGTCCCAGATGATTGTATCTCTCCATTTTTAAAGGAATTGGTGATAAACTTTTTAGTTTCTTCTTCTTTGAGGTTTTCTTCTTCGATTATTTTAGCAAGTTCAGCCTTCTTTTCTTGTTCAACATAGTTAGTCCAATCATCATCAACATTGGAAGTAGGTGTAAGGGAAGCAACAAATTTTTCTATTAATTCTTTTTTGTTTCGTAAATCAACACTCGAATTAATTGCTTTGCTGATACTCACCATAATCTCTTTATCTTCCATATGACTATCGTGGTACTTGCGAATAAGCATCAGAATGTAATCGATGTTGATTTCAACTTGTTTGATTAATTCCATTTCAAACTCGATGTCATCGTTGACGTTTTCCCGATCACCGTCTCCACTTCTTCTAAACTCATTGTATAATTCAATGTATATGCTATGATAATCTTGAAAATCTCTTTCTGTCAAAATTTCATTTCCTTCGAAATCATCAAATGCCTTTAAGATATTGAGTAACTTTAGAATAGCTCCATACAGTCGAATGAACTCTTTCTTTGCTTCTTCACTGATAATAGGAGTACCGATTGGGAACTTTTCCAATAATTCGTGTACCAAATCATAATATCCCGCTATATCTTTTTTGCCATCATTGTAACCGTAATAATACTCGCTAAAGGTTTTCAAGAGTACAATTCCTCCAGCTTCTTTATTTCCAAATAAGGCTAAACTTTGATTGGTTGCTTCTTCTAAGTTTCTAAAGCAAACAATGTTTCCAAAAGTTTTTATAGAATTAAGAATACGGTTCGTTCTTGAATAAGCTTGTAATAAGCCATGCATTCTCAAGTTTTTATCCACCCAAAGCGTATTAAGCGTCGTGGCATCAAAACCTGTAAGAAACATATTTACCACAATCAAAAGATCGATCTCTCGATTTTTCATACGAAGCGAAACGTCTTTATAATAGTTCTGAAACTTCTCAGGTGAAGTATCATACGTGGTCTTGAAATCTCTGTTATAATCTTGAATGGCATGATCTAGAAAATCTCTATCGCTTGCACTTAATCCATCAGTGGATTCAGAGTTTTCATCTTCTAAACCATCGTCTTCTGCATCGTTTTGTCCAAAACTAAAAATTGTTGCAATTTTTAACTTGCGAAGTTCAACAACCTCGCTTTGCTGACGCTTGAATTCTTCATAATATAATTTGGCGGCGTCAATAGAAGCCACTGCAAAAATAGAATTGAAACCGGTTCTTCTGATTTTTTCCTTAATCTCTTCAATTTTGTTTCTATCTTTAGCCGATGCCACTTCATGTACATTGGCCAAAGCCGTCATGTAATAAGGCTTGGTGTTTCTGCTGGTTTTCTGGTCGAAATGTTCTAGAATATATTGCACAGTGTTGGAAACCCGAACTGTTGAAAGCAACGCTTTCTCACGGTCAATATCTCTTACTTGTTGTTCTTTGATATTTTCCTTTTCCTTCATGGTGCGGATATAGTCCACTCGGAAAGGCAGAACGTTTTTATCTGCAATGGCATCTACAATAGTATAGGTATGTATTGCAGATTGGTGATGCTCTTCCGGACAATTATTCGGATCTCCATGAAGATAACATCCAAAGGCTTGAACGGTTGTTTTCAAGTGGGCTTTGCCACCACTATTAGAATTTTTAGCAAAAATGGGCGTTCCTGTAAATCCAAATAAGAAATATTTTTTAAACGTATTTGTAATTGCCTCATGCATATCGCCAAACTGCGAACGGTGGCATTCATCGAAAATGAAAACAATGGGTTTGTTATATGCCGAATGATTTTTTTGCTTTTTTATTAGAATTGATAATTTCTGAATGGTAGTGATGATGATTTTAGCATTAGGATCGTCCAACTGTTTTTTAAGAACCGCCGTATTTGTACTACTATTCGCCGCACCTTTCTCGAACTTGTCATATTCCTTCATGGTTTGGTAATCCAAATCTTTACGATCGACCACAAAAATCACTTTTTCTATATAACCCAGTTTACTTGCAAGCTGTGCTGTTTTGAATGACGTTAAAGTTTTACCACTTCCTGTGGTATGCCATACAAAACCACCTGCATCTATGCTTCCGTATTTTTTATAATTGTTAGAAGTATTGATTTTCCGCAAAATTCTTTCGGTGGCAACAATCTGATATGGTCGCATCACCAACAATAATTTATCCGACGTAAACACACAATACTTGGTAATAATATTTAAAATGGAGTGTTTCGCAAAAAACGTTTTACCAAAATCCATCAAATCCAAAATCGGCTTGTTGCTTCCATCGGCCCACCATGATGTAAATTCGTAGCTGTTGCTGGTTTTAGATTTTTTGCCTCCTTGTTTCTCCCGCTCTTTAATATGCGTATATCTTGTGGTATTGCTGTAATATTTGGTAAGTGTACCATTGGAGATAACAAACAGTTGGATATATTCATACAATCCGCTTCCTGCCCAAAAAGATTCTCTGGTATAACGATCAATCTGATTAAAGGCTTCTTGTAAACTATTTCCTCGTTTTTTAAGCTCAATATGAACCATGGGCAAACCATTCACCAGAATAGTAACGTCGTACCGATTGGCACGTTTACCTTCTTCGGTTTCGTACTGATTGATGACCTGAAGTTGGTTGTTGTGGATATCCTTTTTATCCAAAAGGTATATATTGCGTAAAGAACCGTCCTCACATTCCAAAGCCTGAATATAATCTTCCTGTATGAAACGCGTTTTGTCCTCTATATTGCTATTTGGATTGGCAATTCTTCCTTCAAAGAAAAACTTCCATTCTTTTTCGGTGAATTGGTAACCGTTCAGTTTTTCTAATTGCAACCGAAGGTTATCCACCAAATCTTTATCGGTTTTTATAGGAAGAAAAGTATAAGCCTGCTTCTCCAAAAGTTGAATAAATGCTTTCTCAAGCTCTGCCTCGGATTGATAAGAAGCTTCTCTTTGATACTTCGGTTGGTACTCTGCAACAACGGTAGATTCTGGGTTTTCGGATATGAGTTGGTATTCTTTCATTGGTCTGAATCAGGATTTACTGAATTAATTTATTTTCAGGATTATTATATTTTGGATTAAAAATCAATTTATGCTGTAAACTGATGCTTCCGAAATTGATAAGTAGTCCCAAAGGAAAATCATAAGCTACAACATAGTTTTTGGCTTGAGCCAGATGTACATCTTCTAAATTAATCAACGCTTTCAGTTCAATAATTATAGTGTTTTCCACCACGAAATCGGCTCTTCTGGTTCCTACTTCAAATTGATCGTAATATATGGTTTGCTCTTTCTCTCTTTCAAAATTCAACCCTGCGCGTTTTAGCTCAATTGCTAAACAGCGTTGATAAATTACTTCCTGAAAACCATTACCCAATGTACTATGCACTTTCATAGCACATCCGATAATTTTGTAGGTCAATTCATTTTTCAGCATTGATTGTGTTTTTTAGTTTTCTTTTTATTGCATAAACTGTGTAATAATTTTTAGTTTTTATTACGGTTTATCATTTTCATGGGTCATCAACGGCTAATTACTATATCTTTAATTCTGAAAATTTTAACTTCTGCTAATATACTAATCATGCAAATCCTGATTCAGACATTTAAAAGGTTAGCAATTTCCCGCGATAATACTCGTACTGTTGTCGTCTGGCTTGTATTTCGGCAGGTAAACCCACGCTAATGTCATTGACCAAAGCATCAAACTGATCCAAAATCTTGACGATGCGTTCTTGTTCTTCAAGTGGTGGAACTGGCACAGAAAAAGTAGGTAAACTTCCACTTCGCAACCTTGTTACTTTTGCACCTTGAGCAAATTTCTTTTTAAAATCTAAGAACTTTTTATTTTGAAATAAATAGCCAACAAATTTTGGATTTTGATTATGCCTAAAAGCGTAGGAATCACCACTAATGCAAATATCTTCATCACCAAGCCATACTACAGCCTTACAGACATCTTCAATATTTTCGCTTACACCAGCAATAATTAAATCACCTTTTTGGGCTTTTTTTAGTTTTAAAGCCAATTCCTCTGAAACATAAGACTTTGTTTCTGTCGCGGAAGTTCCATAATACGTGTAAATCTGGCCATAATGAATACAGCCAACACCAGATTCTCTAAAGTCGCTTTTTTGAAGTCCATTCCCTCTTATAAATTCCCCAATCTCCCCCAAACTTTTCCATTCCACGTCTTGTCCTTCAAAAGACAATAATTGGTTTCGGTAGTAGTCGTATTGGCGCGTACGCGCCTCAAGCTCCGCCTCAAGCTCCGCCTCAAGCTCCGTAAATTTGTCCAAAATATTAACGATTTCTTCTTGGACTGGTAGTGGTGGAATGGGGATTTTAATTTTTTTCATTAACATTATTGAGCTCAAATTAGGTTGGGCACCACCACCTGCCATCACAAATATTTCATCATTTTTAGTAAGTAAATAATGAAATAAAAAACTATTATTTAATATCTCCTGAAAAGGCTCAAATTTTCCAACACGTTGATTTAAGTAGAAAGTTTGCGAAGAATTTAACATTCCTATTTTTCCTGTTGTTGCCCCGGACATTGCAACTAACACATCTTTATTATTAACTTCATAGGGTTTCAGGTTTTCAGAATAGTCAGAAATATCAAAATAAATTAGATTATCCAAATCAATTTTTCTATTTTGTATATTACCAATCCTTAAAATCGGACAACCATTTTTCTTGAATTTATTACTTTTAAAAGCAAAACCATTTCGAAAACCACAAACCTCCTCTAACTTTTTATACTCAACTCCTTCCGGACAAAATTCTTTTATTAATTCCTCAATCTTACTCATCGCTTATCCTTCTAAATCATTAACAATGGTATCAATAGCGGTGCGTAGCTCGTTTTGTCTTTCAACAATTTTTGCAATACGGGCATTAAGTTCCACAATGTCGGTTGCAACTTGGGTGTTTTCTTGTTCTACATAAGAACTTACTGCGATATTATAATCGTTATCTGCGATGTCGCTGTTTTTTACCAATTTGGCAAAATGTGGGGCGTCTTTGCGCTCGATATGGGCATTTAATATTTTTTTACGATGCTCTTCGGAGAGCTTGTTTTTGTTACCACCACGTACAAATTCGGCAGAGGCATCAATAAACAAGGTGGCATTGTCGTTTTTGCTTTTCTTTAGAACTATGATACAAGTGGCAATGGTAGTTCCAAAAAACAAATCGGGTGGCAATTGGATAACGGTATCTACATAATTATTATCAATTAAGTATTTGCGTATTTTTTGCTCTGCACCACCACGATACAACACCCCAGGAAATTCTACAATCGCCGCAGTACCAGAAGTGGCTAACCAAGACAACATATGCATGGTAAAGGCTAAGTCTGCCTTGGACTTCGGCGCCAAAACACCAGCTGGAGAAAAACGTGGATCATTAATCAAAAGCGGATTGGCATCGCCTTCCCATTTAATAGAATAAGGCGGATTAGATACTATGGCATCAAAAGGTTCGTCGTCCCAATGCATCGGATTGATTAAGGTATCGCCATGCGCAATATTGAATTTTTCAAAATTAATATCGTGCAAAAACATATTGATCCTACAAAGGTTATAGGTGGTAATGTTAACTTCCTGTCCGTAGAAACCTTGCCTTACGTTTTCTTTCCCAAGGACTTTGGCAAACTTCAGCAATAAAGACCCAGATCCACACGCAGGATCATACACCTTGTTAACCGATTTTTTCCCAACTACCGTAATTTCTGCTAAAAGTTCGGAGACTTCTTGAGGTGTAAAAAATTCGCCTCCCGATTTTCCGGCATTACTGGCATACATGGTCATCAGATATTCATAGGCATCACCAAAAGCGTCGATACTGTTATCCTGATAATCCCCCAATTTAAGCGCCGCAATAGCATTAAGTATTTTCACCAAACGTGCGTTTCTTTCTTCTACCGTGCCTCCTAACTTATTGCTATTAACTTCTACATCGTCAAAGAGACCTTTCAAGTCATCTTCGCTATCCGTTCCGTTGGCAGAAGATTCTATATCATTAAAAATGCGATGAAGATCTACATTAAGATTGGTATTTTTGGAAGCCCTCGCTTGCACATTGGCAAAAAGTTCGGAAGGCAATATGTAAAATCCTTTTTCGTTAACGGTATCTTGTCTGCCAAATTCTGCATCGGCATCAGAAATTTTAGCATAATCGAAATCGGCGTTTCCTGTTTCCCATTCTGCATTGTTAATGTGCGCGGTAAGATTTTCTGAAATAAATCGATAAAACAAAATCCCCAAAACATAGGATTTAAAGTCCCAACCATCAACACTTCCCCTTAAATCATTGGCAATCTGCCAAATCGTACGGTGCAACTCGTCACGTTCTTGTTCTCTCGTCATAAATTTGCTATTCTAAACTTTAATAGTAAAGGAATTTTTTTCATTTTAAAGGTCTAAATATAGTAAAAAGCCATCTGAAATATTTACGGGAAACCATATTTTTTTCAAACGGTGGCTTCGGCACTTCGACTACGGCTTCGGTTGCTTCGACACTTCGGTTTCGAGAACCTCAACCTCCGTTCACGGTGACTATGGTCACTGAGCGCAGCCGAAGTGCCGAAGTCACCACTACGGTTTCGACTACGCTCAACCTCCGTTATTTGTTACTGAGATTATCTCGGTGGCTGAGAAAGACACTGGACATGGTCAAAGTAACCAGTCTTCCAATGATAGTCAACAAAAAAAGGCTGCCTTATAATAAGACAGCCTTCTTGATTTTGCACTTGTTATTATTGAAAATTATTGCTTAATAATCTTCACTACTGTTTCAGAATCGTTGATTCTTACTAAATAAAGACCTGAAGGAAGCTGTGCAACATCCGTTTGGTTGTTCTCAAATTTACCTTCTCTTACCAACTGACCAGCGATATTGTAGATTTGATAATAGTAATCCTTATCATCCTTGGCATCGATATACAAAATCGATTTCACTGGATTAGGATACAAAACTAACTTATTATCCG
>NZ_JBYVEB010000077.1:0-15677 GCF_058117085.1 Chryseobacterium sp. CG10_8
ATAGTATAGGAGCAGTAGGTGATTATATCGACTTTACTTTCAATGGAACCTACCACGATTCGGCAGGTGCATCTCACACCATTTCAGGAACGGGGCATGTACTAAGAGACTATTAAAGTTTATTTAAAGATAAAATAAATTAAAGAGCACTCAATTTTTGAGTGCTTTTTTTATTCCCTATCAAATTGGGCGAGTTTTTTATCGACCCAAATAGTAGCGAAAGGAAAAAACGCTGAAATCAGAGAAAAGACAAAATCTTCGTCATCCCAGTCAAATATTTTCCTTACAGGTAAAATCATCAGTAGGTAACATGTAAAAAAGAACCCATGGATATTACCAATAAGAATAATGTAGATAGTGGGCAAAAGCCCTTCTCGGTCAGAGCGAATCCATACCATAGCAGAAAATAATAATGCCCACGAAATAGCTTCCGCCAAACAAACTTGACGAAATCTCTTGATGATGGTTTCTTGAGAATATTTTGAGAAAAATTTTTCGATGAAATTCACTGTGAATTATAAATTTTGAATTAAACTGACAACTAACAACCAAAAGTTATTTATAAAAATTACTACCATCCAAATAGGCAAAGACCTCTGGTGGAAGCATCGGACGAACGTTTTTTCCTTCTTTAATCATATTTCGGATTTCTGTTGCAGAAAGTTCGATGACTGGTGCTTTAATTAATGAAATATTAGGATGCTGAAAATATTCAGCGTCATTAAGTTGGCCTTCGAAGTTTCTTGGATAGACCAAAATTCGATAATCTTCTACTAATTTGTCTGCATTTTTCCAGTTTTTGAGGCTTTTGAGATTGTCTTCGCCCATGATTAAGACAAATTGATTTTGAGGATATTTTTCCTTTAAGTAAATTAAAGTATCAATCGTGTAACTTGGCTTAGGTAATGAGAATTCGACATTAGAAGCTCTCATTTTTGGATAGTTGACCAATGCTCTTTCGACCATATCCAATCGATTATAGTCATTAAGCAAAGATTTTTTTTCTTTAAATGGATTTTGAGGACTTACAACAAACCATAATTCATCCATTTCAGAATGCTCCAAAATGTAATTTCCTAAAATCAAATGTCCAATATGTATTGGATTAAAAGAACCGAAAAAAAGACCGATTTTTTTCAAGGTGTTAGGTTTTGGGTATTATTGATTAGGTATTAGATTTTTTAATACTTGATATCAAAGCGTTAAGCATTTTTGCAATCTCAATGATATCTTGTTCAAAAATAAGATATTTATCTTCTTTAACGTATTTTAGATTCTTTGAGATGATTAGTTGGGTTTCCAATTCAGCTAAACTACCTCTTGCAATTTTGAGAAACTGAAGATAATCTATAGAACTTCTTCTGGAGTGTCCTTCTGCAATATTTGATGCAATTGAAATTGATGAACGTCTTATTTGAGAAGTGATTCCATAGAGTTCATGCTTGGGAAATTCTTCCGTCAATTGATAAATTTCAGTTACCAACTGAATTGACTTTTGCCAAACAAAAAGTTCTTTATAATTCCCCATGACATTAACTAAAAATCTAATTCCTAATAAACTATTGCCTAATCCCTAAACTTCACATCCCGAATATTAAGATAATGGGTAACGTTACCTTTCCAGTGGTTTTCTTCGACAGTGAACACGATATCGAATTTTTTAGTTCGGAAATCTTCTGCAAATTCACCCAACTTGAAGCCAACGCATTCGATGTTTCTTCCTGTAGAATCTTGTTTGATATAGAATTTGATATGAGAATTTTCCTTACCCATTGCTTTCACGTAGCCAGAAACCTTTTGGTTTTTCAGTACAAAAACAGGTTTCATATTCTGAGGTCCAAAAGGTGAAAGTTTTCTATGGAAATTAATAAATTCTCGATTGAAGTCATTAATATTCATTTCGCAATCTATAGAAATAGAAGGCTCTTTCTGATGTTCTTGGATTCTTTCTGCGACAACTTTTTCAAATTGAATTTTGAATTCCTCGAACTTTTCTTTTTCCATCGAAAGTCCAGCCGCCGCTTGATGTCCCCCAAATTTCAGAAAATAATTGGAGCAAATGTCCAAAGCTTCATGTACATCAAAATCGGACACTGAACGAGCTGAAGCGACTAATTCACCATTATTACCTTCGGTAAAGACCAAAGTTGGTTTGTAATAAGTTTCTGTAAGTCGCGAAGCAACGATTCCAATAACGCCTTTGTTCCAACTTGGGTCGTAGACGATGGTTGTATAATTGTTAATTTGATTGGTTTCGATGATTTGATTAAGTGCAGAAACCGTCGAATTCATGTCCAACTCACGTCTTTCGTCGTTGAGGTTCATGATGTTATCAACAATCTGATGTGCATGTTTCAGATTATCAGAAATCATCAATTCAACCGCTGCTTTACCATGCGAGATTCTTCCTGCAGCATTAATTTTTGGTGCGATTTCAAAGACAATATTCGAAATTTTGAACGTCGAAAGTTTATCATCAGGAATCAAAAGTCGAAGTCCTAATTTGCGAGTTTTGCGAAGCGTTTTTAACCCCAATTTTGCTAAAACTCGATTTTCACCAGTCATGGCAACAATATCTGCCGCAATAGAAATGGCAAGCAAATCGGTTAAGTCATAAAGTTCGCTTTCCGGGATTTTATAGATGGTGTTAAGACCTTGACATAACTTGAAGCCAACACCGCATCCAGAAAGTTCTTTGTACGGATATCTACAATCTGCTCTTTTTGGATCCAGAACCGCATAAGCATTGGGTAACTCGTCACCTGGTAAATGGTGGTCACAAATGATAAAATCTACCCCCAGTGAATTAGCGTAATCCACTTTATCTGCTGCTTTTATTCCGCAATCCAGCGCTATAATCAAAGAAAATCCGTTCTCTTTTGCAAAATCAATTCCCTCTTTGGAAACGCCATAACCTTCAGAATTACGGTCAGGAATGTAGAAATCAAGATATTTTTTCTCAACAATTTTGCTGAGGTAGAGATACATGAGCGCAACAGCAGTAGTGCCGTCAACATCATAATCTCCGTAGACTAATATTTTTTCTCCATTTTCGATGGCGGTGGCGATACGTTCGACCGCTTTTTGCATATCTGCCATCAAGAAAGGATTGTGTATATCTTCTAATTTTGGTTTGAAGAATTCTCGGGCTTTTTGATAATTGTCGATTCCTCGAAGTACGAGGAGTTTCGACTCAAAAGTACCGAAACCAAGCGAAGTACTCATCGCATCAACTACTTCTTCGTTGGGTTCGGGTTTATAAATCCATTTTTGGCTCATAATCCTACAAAAGTACTGAATTAATCTTAAAATTTATAACAATTCTAAATTAGAGTGAGGCTTAACAAAAAACCTTCAAGGTTTCAAAAGCCCTGAAGGTTAATTAATATTGAAAGAAATTCAAATAGGTTACCGTCTAACAATCATCCATCATCATTCACCTCTCATCATTCATCAGTTATTCCTCAACTAAGAATACATTTTTTGCTGAAGTTCTTTGATTTTTTTATCGCTAAGGTATTCGTCATAAGTCATGTCACGATCGATTACTCCTTTAGGAGTCAATTCAATAATTCTGTTACAAACTGTTTGTAGCATTTCGTGGTCATGAGAAGACAAAAGGATGTTACCTTTGAAGTTTCCTAAAGAGTTGTTAAGAGTTGTGATACTCTCCAAATCTAAGTGGTTGGTCGGTTCGTCAAGAAGCAAAATATTAGCTTTCTGTAACATCATTCGGCTGAACATACAACGCATTTTCTCACCTCCAGAAAGGACTGTACATGACTTCAATGCTTCATCACCTGAGAAAAGCATTCTACCAAGGAATCCTCTCATGAACTCTTCGTGTCTTTCTTCGTCATTTTTTGTAAACTGACGTAGCCAATCTACTAAGTTGATATTTTCTTTAAAGAAATCCGAATTATCAAGAGGCATATACGATTGAGTCGTAGTTACTCCCCAATTGTATTCTCCTTTGTCAGCAGTAGTGTTTCCTGAAATAATTTGGAAAAATTCTGTGATTGCCAAAGAGTTTTTGGAGATGATGGCAACCTTATCGTTTTTCTTTAATTTGAATTCGATTCCAGAAAATAGCAATTCTCCGTCTTTCGTTTTTTCAAGGTCTTTAACTTCCAAGATTTGGTCACCGGTCTCTCTTTCCATTTCGAAAATGATTGCAGGATATCTTCTTGAAGAAGGTTTGATATCTTCAATGTTTAGTTTATCCAACATTTTCTTTCTTGCTGTAGCTTGTTTTGCTTTGGCAACGTTAGAACTAAATCTTGCGATAAATTCTTGAAGTTCTTTTTTCTTTTCTTCCGCTTTCTTATTTGCTTGAGCTCTTTGTCTTGTTGCTAATTGAGAAGCTTGATACCAGAAAGAATAATTTCCGGTGTAAAGATTAAGTTTAGCATAATCCAAATCCCCAATGTGTGTACAAACCGCATCCAAAAAGTGACGGTCGTGAGATACCACAATTACCGTATTTTCATAGTCAGCAAGGAAGTCTTCTAACCACGCAATGGTTTCGATATCCAAGTCGTTGGTAGGCTCGTCGAGAATCAATACATCAGGATTTCCGAATAAAGCTTGAGCAAGTAGAACTTTTACTTTGTCTTTATTTTCTAATTCTGACATGAGTTGATAATGCATGTCTTCCTTGATTCCAACGTTAGAAAGCATGGTTTGAGCGTCAGATTCTGCATTCCATCCACCCATTTCGTCATAGATTACGCCAAGCTCACCAGCCTTGATTCCGTCCTCATCAGAGAAATCTGGTTTTGCATAAAGCGCGTCCATCTCTTCCTTTATTTCGTATAATTTTTTATTACCTCTCAATACGGTTTCTAGGACGGTGAATTCATCATAAGCAAAGTGATCCTGCTCCAAAACGGACATTCTTTTTCCAGGTTCAAGAGATACGGTTCCCGTAGTTGGGTCTTGTTTTCCAGTTAAGATTTTTAAAAATGTTGATTTTCCGGCTCCATTGGCTCCAATGATTCCATAACAATTACCGCGAGTAAAAAGCATATTGACATCGTCAAAAAGTACTCTTTTACCGAATTGTAATGATAAATTTGATACTGTTAACATATAGTTTCGTAAATTTGGCGCAAAAATAAGAAAAAGTATTGATTTTGAAGGTCAAGTGATGGCTTTTTTGTTGAGAAACCTCTTGTTTTCAGTCTAATATTGTCTAACTTTACATGAGACAAATCATCTCGACAAAGTATAAAGTAAAGATAAAATAGTAATACATTTGAATGGCGAAAATAAAGTTTGAAAAGAAGGTGCAGATTTATAATAAACGTGCCAAATTTGAATTCGAGCTGCTAGAAGAGTTGGAGGCTGGGATGGTGCTAACAGGTACCGAAATTAAGTCTCTTCGCTTGTCTAAAGCAAGTATTTCGGAATCTTTTTGCGAATTTATAGAGGGAGAATTGTATGTAATTAATATGTCAATCGAGGAGTACAAGTTAGGTACTTTCTATAATCATAAAGCAAGGCGAGAACGCAAACTTTTATTACACAAAAGGGAGTTGGATAAGCTCCAGCGCAAAGTAAAGGATGTTGGAAATACCATTGTGCCCCTTAAGTTATACATTAATGACAACGGTATTGCTAAGTTAAGAATTGCTTTAGCTAAAGGGAAAAAGCTGTTTGATAAGAGGGAGAGCATAAAAGATAGAGAAAATAAACGGAATCTCGACCGAATTCTTAAGAAAAGTTAAAAAACATCTTGAAAACTTTGTGTATAAGGAAAAATTATATTTATTTTGCACTATAATTTATTTAATCATTTAATTCTATGAAAAATCTAAAATTAGGAATTTCAGCATTGGCACTTACGGTTGCCTCTACTGTTTTTGCTCAGACCACAAACAATCCTTGGGTGATTGGTGTTGGTATGCATGGTGAGAACCATGTTGCAGCTGGAGGGAAAATTGGTGATATTTTTTCAACTGCTTTTGGTGGTAACAACGGTGACTTGTATAAAATGAACAACTATTCATTGACACCACCACTTTCTAAACTTACAGTTGCAAGAAACATTAACAAGTACTTAGTTATTGATTGGCAAACTACTGTTGGAAATGTTGATAACAAGAGATTCAACATGGGGAAAGAGTTTTTCTTACAAACAGGATTAGGTTTGCAATTTAAAATTAATGGATTCTGGAACGAGGAATCTTGGTTTGATCCGTATATCAGAGTTGGTGCTAACTACCTTCGTCATGATTATAGCGGACTTACATTCCCTAGAACTGACGTGAATGGGGTTGCTCAGGCGATGTACAACGAAGATGGTGATTTAACAGGTCAGGCTAATCACTTCACGACAGCTGGAGGTATTGGATCTAACTTTTGGATTACTAAAAACTTTGGTTTAGGTTTACAAGGTGATTATGTTGGAACTCCAACAAATCATTCTGCTGTTGCTAATTTCTGGCAAGGTTCTGCTTCCCTATTATTTAGATTCGGAAACAGAGATAGAGATAAAGACGGAATCCTAGATAAAGATGATGCTTGTCCAGATACACCTGGATTAGCTGAGTTCAAAGGTTGTCCAGATACAGATGGTGATGGTATTCCTGATGGAGACGATCAGTGTCCAGAAGTACCAGGAGCTGTTGAAAATAACGGATGTCCTTGGCCAGATACAGATGGTGATGGAGTTCTTGACAAAGATGATTCTTGTGTTGATGTAGCTGGTCCAGCTGAAAACAATGGATGTCCTTGGCCAGATACTGACGGTGATGGTATTCTTGATAAAGATGATGCTTGTCCTACTAAATACGGATTAGCTGAGTATAATGGATGTCCTAAGCCAAAAGAAGAGACTGCAAAAGTAGTAGAGCAAGAATTAAGAAGTGTATTCTTTGATTTCGACAAAGCTACAATCAAGCCAGAATCTAATTCTAAATTAGATAATGCTGCTAAGTATATTAAAGATAATGACGGTCATTATTTATTGACAGGGCAAACAGATGCTAAAGGTTCAGCTTCTTACAATTTAGATCTTTCTCAAAGAAGAGCTGCTGCTGTAGTTGCTGCTTTAGAAGCTAGAGGTGTAAGTACAAATAGCTTGAAATCAGTTGGTGTTGGTGAACAATTTGCTAAGGTTGCAGAAAGCGCTTCTAATGCAGAAAGAGAAGCTGACAGAAAAGTAACTGTAACAGCTGTTCTTAATGACAGTGCTTGGGATAGCATGCCTAAGTCTGATGTAGTTGAGAAAAAAGCACCTGCTAAAAAATCAACTAAGAAGAAAAAATAAGTAAATATTTTTCTAAATAAAAAGAACACCCTCAAATTATTGAGGGTGTTTTTTTTTATAGGGAAATTGCTTATTTTTGTGCTTCAAAATTTATTACAAAATGGGACGCGCATTCGAATATAGAAAAGCCTCAAAAATGGCTCGTTGGGACAAGATGGCAAAAGCTTTTTCAAGAATTGGAAAAGACATAGCAATCGCAGTTAAAAACGGTGGATCTGATCCAGACTCCAATCCGGCATTAAGGAGATGTATCCAAAATGCTAAAGGTGCCAACATGCCAAAGGATAATGTTGAAAGAGCAATCAAGAAAGCAAGCGGTGCTGACGCAGAACAATATGATGAGATTACTTACGAAGGATATGGTCAAGGAGGAGTGGCTTTCTTTGTGGAATGTACCACGAATAATCCAACAAGGACTGTAGCTAATGTAAGAGCTATTTTCAATAAATTTGATGGTAATCTTGGTAAGAATGGAGAGTTAGCCTTTATTTTCGACCGAAAGGGGATTTTTACTCTAGATAAAGCTGCTATTACGATGGATTGGGACGATTTTGAAATGGAATTGATTGATGGAGGTGCTGAAGAAGTGGAGGCTGATGAAGAAGAAGTAATGGTGACTACTGCATTTGAAGATTTTGGTTCATTATCTCATAAATTAGAGGAATTAGGAATTGAGCCTAAAAATGCAGAACTTCAAAGAATACCAAACAATACCAAAGCCGTTAATGAAGATCAATTTAAGGCTAATATGAAGATGTTAGAGAGATTTGAAGGAGATGATGATGTGCAGAATGTCTATCATAACATGGAAGTAACGGAAGAAATGATGAATTCTATTTAATACTTTAATATAGTTTAATAGAAGAGTCCGGAACTAAAGGTTTCGGACTCTTCTATTTTAGCAGTATGTCGCTAACGTCATCCATCCGCATCATGACTGATCTAGCATATGAACAGTGGGGAAAGATCCTCCAATCATTTTTTCTCGCGAAGCTAATAGCCTCTTTAACCAAGTGTTTTCCCATTCCTTGACCTTCAAATTTTGAATGTACTAGGACATAAGAAATAATTAATTTATTCTCTTCTGGAAAGATAGTATACGTTAATCTACCGATTTCTTCAGATTCATTTTGTAGCGAAATGTAGCCGCCATTGCCTGATTGATGGTTTTCGAAATTCATATCGTAGGTTTTAGTTTTCTTTTCCTGTGTAGAAATTATAGTCTTTGATAATAGTGGAGATAAAGGTTTTGTCTGTCAAATCAATCGAGTTATTTTCAAGTTTGATTATCTCTTTAATTTTGGAGGCCAATTGCCTTAATATTTTAGAGTCTCCAGATGCAACAGCTCTTGTATAATTGTCTTTTATAATTCTCATATCATTATCAGAAAGCGCAACAACCTGCGGAAAGGAAGGTTGATAATCACTATTAAGATTTTCTAAAATAGTGTGGCTAATATTGACTTCGTTTTTTAAGGAGATAACTGCGGTACCAGAAGCAATACCTCCAAATCTTTGATTGTTTTTAGTAAATATTGTTGTTAGCAAACCAACAATGGCAAAATTAGAATAGATATCAACAAGACGAAAAACCCATCGGATGAGATAGTCTCCAAAGCTAGCTTGATAACCATCAATTTTAACTACACGAATTTTTACTATTTTCTTGCCAAAGGTTTGACCTTCCATCAACGATTCACTAATTAAAGTATAAATGTAAATTGGGAAAGTAATAATAAGAACAATTGCTGCGGCTGACCATCCATCCATTGATTCTAACAATGGAGAGATATCGTAGAGTTCAAAAAAAATAAGATAAATACAGAATAGATAAGCGGCTATAATGAGCAAATCGATTATGTACGCCAACATCCTTTCGCCAACACTAGCCAATCGAAAATTTATATTGACATTTTGTGATGTGTTAATAGCGATATAATCCATATTTTTTTTATTTTAGCTATGAATATGAGAGAGGTTGCTTTTATAAAACAAAATAAAGAAAAATGGTTGGAAATAGAGCAGGTTATCCAAGGAAAAATTAAAAAAAATCCAGATGACCTTTCCTCTATGTACATTAATTTGGTTAACGACCTCTCGTTTGCCCAAACGTATTATCCCAAATCAAAATCAACAGAATACCTCAATCAGCTTTCTACTGGTATTTTTCAGAAAATTTATAAAACTAGACGGCTAGAAAAAAATCGATTAGTCTATTTCTTTAAGACCGAAGTACCATTGATTGTTTATCAATATAGAAGATATTTATTATATGCCTTTTCATTCTTCTTTTTGTTCGTTTTGATAGGTGTGATTTCGTCTCATTATAACCAAGATTTTATTCGCTCGATTCTGTCAGATGGCTATGTTAATGAAACGATTGAGAATATCAAGAAAGGCGATACGGTTGGTATCTACAAAAGCGGGAGTAACTGGGGGAGTACAATTGGTATTACGTTCAATAATTTGCAAGTAGGCGCTAGATTATATATTTATGGATTGTTTGGTGGATTAGGAACGCTATTTTACTTGATGCAAAACGCAGTGATGGTGGGAACCTTTCAGTATATGTTTGTAGAATATGGAGGTTTTAAAGATTCTCTTCGTGGGATATGGTTACATGGGACATTCGAAATCTTTTCGATGGTGATCGAAGCGATGGCAGGTCTTGTTTTGGGAGCTTCCATTTTGTTTCCGAAGACCTATTCGAGATTTAATTCGATTAAGTTGGGATTCAAAGATTCTTTTAAAATATTTTTCAGTACTTTTCCTTTTACCATAATCGCAGGAATTATTGAAGGTTATGTAACCCGTTATGCGTTAGAAATGCCTGTATTTCTCAATATCCTGATTATATTCGGTTGCTTGCTTACCATTAGTTTTTATTATTTGGTCTATCCTTTTATCGTACATAAAAAAACACAAACACAAATTAAGAATGGAGTTTTATAAGAGGCGTGATTTTGGTTCTTTAATTTCTGACACATTTCAGTTTTTTAAAGAAGAGGGGAAGAATTTTTTTAAAAATTTTATCTTACTGAATGGGCTATTGATGATCCTTTTGGTAGTAATATTTGTGATAGGATACAAGGAGATTATAGCTCAATTATACTCTTCTAATCTTGAGGGAAGAGGGTTTCTTTTCCAAAGCTTTTTCCAGCAGAACGAAGCGCTTTTAATGATTGTTTCGGTTTTTATTTTTATTATTTTCATTGCGTCAGCAGTTATTACGTTAGCATATCCTGTCTATTATTTGAAGAGGAGAACTGAAGATCCTGAGAAAGTAATCAATGCAGATGATATTCTAGGGGATATTAAAAGGAATGCTAAAAGATTATTAATCCTCATTTTGGGACTTATTTTTGTGGTGACGCCACTATCAGTGATTGCTCTGATTATTCCTTACATACTAATTTTCGTTATCATTGGCCTTTTTTTGCTGTTCTTAGTCGTTCCAGCTTTGATGAATGCAATCAATTTTTTGATTTTTGATTACTTAAATACGAAGAGAGGATTTTTCGATTCGCTTACCTATGCGGTTAGAGCTCAGTTTACATATCCTAATAGAGTAGAAAAATCTCCATTTTGGAAATATTGGGGAGCAGTGGTTGTTAACGGTATGATGACAAGCATGGTAACAAATGTTATCACGCTTATACCGATGGCTATCGTTTTTGTTATCATGTATTCGACACAGCAAACATCTGGACAGACATTTGATGAATCAATGGATTCATGGATGGGAATTTTGATTTTTGTTTTTTATGGCATCGGAATGTTGATTAGTATTTTGCTAGGGAATGTTAGCTACATAAGTTCGGGATTAATGTATTACGATAGTAGAGTAGATCTACATCAAAGGTTAGACTTAGACGAAATTGATAGAATTGGATCGGATGAAGCATAGATTTTTTATCATATTATTCTGTGTTTCTTTTTTTGGAAATGCTCAAGAGGCTCCACCACCACCAGAGTCGACTGATGAAGTGGTGATTGCTGATTCTGCCTATGTCGATGATCTATATGAAGTAGGTCTCGATACGGATTCTTTATTAAGGGAACCTTATATCACTACTAATCCTATCTATCCAAAAAAAATAGATGAAAAATTTAGAAAAAAATATCAGACTGATGATTTTAATTATTCCGAAATAAAACCTAAAGAATCTTTCTGGGAGCGCCTAAGCAAGAGAATTAGGGCATTTTGGGAATCTATTTTCGGGAAACCAGACCCCAAAAAGACCAGCAACTTTACTCAGAATCTTTTGTATGTCGTTTCTGTTGTAATCATTGCCTTTGTGCTGTATTTTCTTATCAAATATTTGGTGGACAAGGAAGGAACTTTTATTTTTTCCAGAAAAAACAAGAAAATTCCAATTGGCACAGAACCTTTACACGAAAATATCCATGAAATTAATTTTCCGGATAAGATTTCAGAATTGGAAAGTCAAAAGGAATTTCGTCTTGCCATTAGATATCGTTTTTTACAGTTATTAAAAGTTCTTGAAGAACAAAAACTCATCGAGTGGAACCCAGAGAAAACCAACCATGATTATGCGTTGGAAATTAAGAAACCGAGCCACCGCAGCTCTTACGATGAGTTGTCATACATCTTTGATTATGTTTGGTATGGAGAATTTGATATCAATGAAGAGAGTTACGCTCCATTGAAGCAAAAGTTTTTACAAGTAAAATTCAATTAAACGAGGGAAGTAAATGAATAAGACAATACGACTTTACGGCATTATTTTCATCGTTGTCATGATTTTGATAACCATTTTGGTTGTCAATAAGAGAGAAATGATTGATTGGAGAAAAAATTACGAAGTTAATAAGAAGACGCCTTTTGGATTATATATTTTCGCTCATGAAGCAGAAGGTCTTCTTAATAAACAGTTGGTGAAGGAATCCAGTTCTCCTTATGAGTTTTACTCAAGTCATCCAAAAGAAGCACCACACAACATTCTTGTCGTGCAGAAATCTTTAGACGGACCTTCTTGGGACAAGTTGTTGGAGCAAGTGAAGCAGGGATCTCAATTGTTGGTCATTGATTGTAATAATGTGCCAGACCTGGAAGAATTTCAACATTTGAATCTCGAGATGGTCGATTATAACGATAAGAGTTGGTTGAATTTGACCGATGAAAAATTTCAAAATGATAGTCTTATTGTTGATAAAACGCCTAATGGTTTTGGTTTTCGTTTTTTGGAAGAGAAATACGAAATTTTGGGCAGCGTTGAATCTCGTGATACCAAAGGCGCAAACTTTATTTCCTTAAACGTTGGAAAAGGTGAAATTTTGTGGCACACAGACCCGATTTTTCTCACCAATTATTACTTGCTACAACCTAATTCGGAAAAGTATCTTCAGGATGTCTTTTCATACTTGCCTGACAGGAAGACTATTTGGTTTACGCAGGAAAGAGCTCAGAAAATTGAAGACGAAAGAGGTCCCTTAAGTTTTATTTTGGCCAATCCACCATTGAAATACGCATGGAGACTTTTGCTTGGAGGATTACTACTATTTGTTTTATTTAATATCAAGAGAAAACAAAGGAAAATTCCAATCATAGAACCTTTGAAAAACAAATCTGTCGAGTTTGTGAAAAGTATTGGTAACCTCTATCTTCAGGAAGGTGATTTCCATGATATGATGGAGAAAAAAGCACAATATTTTCTTCATCGGGTAAGATTGGATTTGCTTCTAGATACCAAAAAATTAGATGAAGATTTTGCTAAAAAGCTTCAACTGAAGACAGGAAAAGACTATGATAAAATTGTCGAAGCCATTAGATTAATTGTTCTTGCACAAGACCCTTATGCAATGGTGAGTAAAGAATATTTTTATAAACTCAACGAACTTTTAGATTATATTTATAAATAAAAAAAATAACTATCGATATGGAACATTTGGAACCAGAAAATACGTCTTATAATCATCCCGAATTTTCTTCGAGGATTGACACTTCGGAATTGCGGAATAATCTATATATGGTTAAAAACGAAATCGCAAAAGTTATTGTTGGTCAAGAGAAGATGATCGAACATCTTTTGGCAGCATTGCTTTCCAATGGCCACGTTCTGATAGAAGGTGTTCCGGGAGTTGCGAAAACTATTACAGCCAAATTATTAGCAAAAACGATTGATGTGGCTTTTAGTAGAATCCAGTTTACGCCAGATTTGATGCCATCTGATATATTGGGAACTTCTGTATTTAATGTAAAAAATGCAGAGTTCGAATTCAAGAAAGGGCCTATTTTTTCCAATTTCGTTCTTATCGATGAGATTAACCGTTCTCCAGCGAAGACCCAGGCTGCTTTGTTTGAAGTCATGGAAGAGCGCCAAATAACAATGGATGGTACTCGTTACGAAATGGATCAACCATTTTTGGTAATTGCTACGCAAAACCCAATTGAGCACGAGGGAACTTACCGACTTCCAGAAGCGCAGTTGGATCGTTTCTTATTCAAAATTGTGGTAGATTATCCTAATCTTGACCAAGAGATTCAGATTATCAAAAATCAGCAGAATAATAGATTGGAAGATAAGACCGAAGTGGTTAATAAAGTGATTTCTGCACATCAACTGAAGGCATATCAGAATTTAGTGAAAGAAGTTATTGTTGAGCAGAATCTGATGGAATACATCGCCAAAGTGATTGTTAATACAAGGGAGAATCAGTTTCTATATTTAGGGGCGTCACCAAGAGCAAGTTTGGCTTTATTAAATGCTTCTAAGGCTTTTGCAGTATTGAGAGGAAGGGATTTTGTAACTCCTGATGATATTAAAGAAGCAAGTGTTGCCGTATTGAGACATCGTGTTGTAGTTTCACCAGAAAGAGAAATGGAAGGTCTGACAGCAGATGAAATCATCAGACAGATTTTGGAATCTATTGAAATTCCAAGGTAAAATGTTCATGAAGGAAGAAAAAAGTATGATTTAATTAATTGAATGGTTTTGAAAGAACTTTTTCTCAATAA
The DNA here is from genome assembly GCF_058117085.1 of Chryseobacterium sp. CG10_8. Lineage (NCBI taxonomy): Bacteria > Pseudomonadati > Bacteroidota > Flavobacteriia > Flavobacteriales > Weeksellaceae > Chryseobacterium > Chryseobacterium sp. CG10_8. Next base: position 14,253 of record NZ_JBYVEB010000077.1, read on the forward strand.
TCGGTTTTTTTACCTGCTTTTCGGAGTCGGGTTTGTCTACATTTTGGCTTTTTTCTTTCCAAGTCTACTTTGGTTGGGACATGTGAGTCTTATTGCGGTATTCTTGTTGGGATTTTTGGATATTTTTCTTTTGTTCATGAACAAAGACGGAATGATAGCAAATAGAATGCTCCCAGAAAAATTATCCAATGGAGATGATAACGCGGTCAAAGTGGAGCTTAAGAACAACTATTTTTTTAATATTGTCGCTAAAGTTATTGATGAAATTCCGTTTCAGTTTCAGAAAAGAGATTTCTTTGTTGAAGAAAAAATAGGACCTAAGAAAAGGGCATCATTTCAATATACATTAGAGCCGAAAGAGAGGGGAGAGTACAGTTTTGGAGCGCTCAATGTGTATGTTTCTTCATTTTTAGGGTTAGTTTCCAAGAGATATGCCTTTCAGAAAGATGCTATGCTTCCTTGTTATCCGTCTTTTATCCATCTTCCAAAGTACGAATTGATGGCACTCCAAAACGAGTTTATGATGGGCGGAATCAAAAAGATTAGAAAGCTTGGCCACACCATGGAGTTCGAACAGATTAAGGAATACGTTCGAGGTGATGACATCAGAACTATTAATTGGAAGGCGACTTCAAAACATAATCGGTTAATGGTTAATCAGTTTCAGGACGAAAAAGCACAAAGAGTATATATGCTCATTGACAAAGGAAGGACGATGCAGATGCCATTTCGAGGGCTGAGTCTATTGGATTATTCGATTAATGCAACAATGGCGCTTAGTCATATTATCCTTAAGAAAATGGATAGGGCCGGGATGATGACTTTTTCCAAAAAAACGGAAAATAAAGTTCTTGCTGAGAATAAAAATGGTCAACTAAGAAAGATTTCCGAAGCGTTGTATAATATCCAAACTAACTTTTTCGAAAGTGATTTTGGAAGATTGTATCGCGACGTTAAGTATCAAATTAATCAGCGAAGTCTGATTTTGCTTTTTACCAATTTTGAAACTCTGGATGCGGTTAATCGTCAAATGAAATATTTGCGAGGAATTGCTCAGAATCATTTATTGGTGGTTGTATTTTTCAAGAATTCGGAATTACAGAAATTGATTCACAAGAACCCTGAAAATATGGAGGAGATTTATGATGAAATTATTGCAGAAAAATTTGAGTTCGAGAAGAAGTTAATCATTCAAGAACTCAAAAAATACGGAATCTACAGCATCTATACACTGCCGGAAAATTTGAACATTGAAGTCATCAACAAGTACCTTGAGATTAAAGCAAGAGGAATTCTGTAATTAGTAGTTCCTTCTTTTTTTGATAAGATAGTTGAAGAATGCCACGACAACAATGACGATTAATAAAATTTCAAACCAATTCATTTGTGTTTTTTAGTTTTATTTTGTAAAATTATTACAAAACA
>NZ_JBYVEB010000078.1:0-15386 GCF_058117085.1 Chryseobacterium sp. CG10_8
TCCGTTGAAACTCAAATATCGATAGACTTTTAAACTTTACCTCCATTATTTTAATTAGCTTTGCTGTAAAGATAGGACTTTAACAATATCTTTTAGATGCCTAATTCAATAAAGTTTTTTAAATATTCTCAAACCTCACCGTATTGAAAACCGGTCTAAAATGCTTGACAGAACGATAATTTCCTTATTTTTGTAAAAATAATCCACTTTGAAACATCTAAAACCGGATTACTCCCACCTCCAACCTAATCAACCCATCGGAATCTTTGATTCTGGTGTTGGTGGCCTTACAGTTGCTAAAGAAATTAAGCGTATTCTTCCATTTGAAAATTTGATTTACTTTGGTGATACCAAGCATCTTCCGTATGGTGACAAGTCCAAGGAGGCTATTATTGGGTATGCTAGAAAAATTACCGAATTTTTATTAGAGAAAGGTTGTAAAGCTATTGTAATTGCTTGTAATTCAGCGACAGCAGCTGCGTTACCAGAGATTCTGGAATTAGTGGATGGACGAGTTCCTGTTATTGATGTAATTAATCCCGTTGCTGAAAAAGTTTCGTTCGAAATTCATAATGATATAGGAGTCATTGCAACCAAGGCAACTGTTAATTCTGGGTTGTACAAAAAAGCAATTAGAAAGCATAACCGATATATTGAAGTTCATGAATTAGCCACTCCGCTTTTGGTTCCTGCAATCGAAGAAGGATTCACAGATCATCCGATTACGCAAAGTATCATCGAGCATTATCTTAGTCAAAAGAAATTAGAGAACATTGAGACGCTTATACTTGGTTGTACGCATTATCCATTGCTCATTAATGAAATTAGAAATTACTACGAAGGTCGAGTAAGAGTCATTGATTCTCCTCGAATTGTAGCTAATTATCTTAAAATGATTTTGGAGCAGCACAAACTACTCAATCTTGGTAATCCAGAGTCGACTTACACATTTTATCTTTCAGATATCACTAAAAACTTTGAAAAAATTTCGAAAAAATTCTTTGGAAAAAGTATTCAGTTGGAACTGAAAGTGCTTTAATTCTAGATAATTACAATTCAGGTTCTACGGCTTTAGCTTGGAAAAAACTAAAACTTAAATTACCGTACTTTCTTGTTTCTGTCAAAAGTTCGTGTTCCAATTGAACTCGGCTTTGATGCTCTAAAACAAAAACACCATTTTCTTTCAGAAAGTTGTTGTTGAGTATCAATGAAATCATTTGATGATACTCCTTTTCCGAAGTAGTTTCAAATGGAGCATCTGCAAAAATAATGTCGTACTGCTTGTTTCCTCGGTTTTTCTGTAACCAATGGAAAACATCAGCCTTAATAATATTTAGAGAAAGAGACAAATCCAATTCTGCAGCTGTCGTGTGAATGAAATGAGTGTGCTTAGGATTCATTTCAACTGAAGTGACGTCTTTGCATCCTCTCGAGGCAAATTCTAAAGAAATAGAACCAATTCCTGCAAATAAGTCCAAAACCGAACAGAACTCAAAGTCATATTGATTATTGAGAATACTGAACAAAGCTTCTTTTGCAAAATCGGTGGTCGGTCTTACTTCAAAATTTTTGGGAGCGGCGATTCGTTTGCCTTTCCATTTTCCGGAAATGATTCGGTACATATTTTTGTGATATAAATGATAATTGATGAAAGATAATAGATTTTGGTGTAAACCGTCATCAATTCAAAATAAAATTCTTTTTGCTGGTATTGTCAAAAACAATTCTCAAGTCTTTGACAAATTTCTGTAGTTCGGATATAAAAGTGTCGTTCTCTACGGTTTCTCCATACACGTAAAATTGCGTTTCGTCCAAGATAAAGCCAATCTTATTAAGTGTAAACATAACAAAGTACAAGAAATCTACTTCCGAGCTTACATCCAAATTATTATATAACACCAACTTCTTTTCATCCAGCGCAAAAAACTCACATTGGTGATGATATAGGTTGATGTGGATTTCTTTACCACCTCTTGAGTTGACGGAATTCAGGAATTTTTCCCCTGAAAAATTAAATGTCGTAGGAAGATTCTTTTCCTTAATCCTTTGATAGAATTCCTTTGGGAAAGTGTAATAAAACTGTACTGCCATCTTTTTGTTAATCGAAAGCATCAGTTCTTCATTATTTCTGTCGGCATCGGAATTGTACTCAATCAAATCGTAACCTAACTCGTGTTGGTCGAAGTTTTCAGGCATTAGTGTGAAATGATTAATCGCCGAAACCACACTGATTTTGTCGTAAGTTTCTTTTTCCAAAATGGAATTGAGTTTTTCACTCACCAAATTTCCTTCGGAGTTTTCGTCTTTGAAATAAGAGTGGCCATGCAGAATTTTCTTCCCTTCCGAAATCAAAAACTGAATGCCATCTTGTATAAAAAGTAAATGAAGCGTTTTCATAGGATGACGCAAATTTAACTAAAAATAAACAATCACCGAACCGCTTTGTTGATGAAGGATTTCTTGATTGTGAAAATCGATTTCAGTTTGGGAAGTTAATGTATCGTAAACCATGTTCTGTAGGGTTCCGTCGCCGATTCCGTGGATGATTTCGAGTTTCTTGATTTTGTTTTTTCGACAGAAATCCAAAGTCTCGATTAATTTTTCTTTTTGCATGAATAATCGCTCAAAAGCATCATAGTCCAGAGGATTTTTAACCAGTTGTTCAAAATGTAGATCCAAAACCATTTGCTTTTTGGAGTGTTTTTTAGAAACCGGTTTTGGGATTTCAGGTTTAATTTCAATATCCAAGTTCTCGTAAAGTTCGATTTCCTGAATGACAACTTTATTTCTGGTGTATTGATGTGTAAAACCGAATTCGTCTTTCAAAACAATAGTGTTGCCATGAACAGAAGTAATCACTCCTTTCATATCATCATCTATTACTGCAACTCGGTCTCCTATTTTCATTTTATATCTTTGTTAAATCATCCCATCAAAAATTCTTCTAAAATTTTCGACACCCTGTCCTTTGGACACCAATGGTATTCAACGATTTTTTTAATTCTTTTAAAACAACACTACATCTCCCTTAACTTAACCTTAGTATCAACCTCAATCTCTATTTTGGTCCCAGTTCGATCACTTCGAGATTTTTGATTTCTTCACCATCTATTTCGAAACGCATCATTGTTCGTACCTGATGCCATCCTTGTTTCCCGACTGCACCTGGGTTAAGATGTAATAACTGATACTTTTCGTCATACATCGCTTTGAGGATATGCGAATGGCCAGAAATAAATAATTTCGGAGCTTTTCCCTGTATTTCCTTTCTCGCTAAAGGGGTATATCGACCGGGATAACCTCCGATATGAATCATTAATACTTCCACTTTTTCGCAAAAAAATCGATTGACTTCTGGAAACTCACTGCGGATTTTAGCATTATCAATATTTCCATAGACCCCTTTGAGAGGTTTTATTTTTTCGAGTTTTTCGATGACATCCATGCTTCCGAAATCTCCACAATGCCATATTTCATCAGCTTCTTGCGTATAATCCAAAATTCTTTCGTCCATGTAAGAATGAGAATCGGAGAGGAGTAGGATTTTGGTCATTGAGAAATTTGGTTTTCGGGGACAAAAATAAAGAAAGTAATTTTCTTTATCTTAGCAAAAATCAAAATTCTAATGAAACGTACGCTTTCTTTTTTTCTATTTCTTTTTTCATTTCTCTTTTTTGCACAGGTTGAAGAGAAAAAATTGGATGAACTTATCCAGAATACTTTGAAGACTTTTGATGTTCCGGGAATGTCAGTTGGGATTATTAAAGATGGAAAAATGGTTTATTCTAAAGGATTTGGAGTGCGTTCTTTGAACTCGAAGCAGAAAATGGATGATGAAACTTTGGTCGGAATTGCTTCCAATTCCAAAGGTTTTACATGTACTGCTTTGGCAATTTTGGCTGACGAAGGAAAACTGAATTTTGATGATAAAGTTTCCAAGTATATTCCAGAATTTCAAATGTATGACCCTTATGTTTCACAAGAGATTACGATTAAAGATTTGGTGACTCATAGAGCAGGACTTGGTTTGGGACAGGGAGATTTGATGTTTTTTCCAGAAGGAGGCAATCTTTCGATTAAAGATATTGTGTATAATGTGAGATACTTGAAACCAGAACATTCTTTCAGAAATAATTTTGATTACAACAATGTCATGTTTATTGTGTCAGGGGAAGTGATTTCGAGAGTTTCAGGATTAAGTTGGGCAGAATTTATCGAACAAAAAATTATGAAACCAGTGGGAATGACGTCGAGTTATGGAAGTTGGAATCGAGCCAAGAAAGCTGGAGTTTCTAATATTATCGAAGCTCACGCTCCAGTTGATGGAAAAGCAATACAAGTTCCCCATGATTGGAATGAGACTGGTAATGCAGCAGGAGGGATTATTTCGAACATTAAAGATATGGCAACTTGGGCTGAATTTTTGATGAATGGTTTCACAACAAAAGATGGAAAGAAATTGGTTTCTGATAAGCAGATTCAGCAACTTTGGCAAGTGCAGCAACCTATTTCAACGGCATTAAAAAATCCTAACGATACCCACTTTTATGGATATGGAATGGGCTGGTTTCTCAGTGATGTTAAAGGTACTTTTCAAGTTCAGCATACTGGCGGACTAGTGGGAACGGTGACCCAGTTTACGCTGTTGCCAGAAAAGAAATTAGGAATTATTGTATTGACCAATCAGCAGAGTGGAGCGGCATTTAACACCATTACCAATACGGTGAAAGATTCTTATTTGGGAATTGAAGACCGTGGTTGGTTGAAGAAATATCAAGAACGTACCCTAAAATATGAAGCGGAAGTAGCAAAAGGAAAGAACGAAGTTTTCTCAAAAGCAACTGAATTTTCTAAAAATAAATCTGCTCAATTGAAGCCAGAACAATACACAGGTACTTATCATGACGCATGGTTTGGGGATATTGAAGTTACAAAGGATCGAATTGTCTGCAAAAGTTCGCCAAGGTTGAAAGGACAGGTGATTCCTTATTCAGCTAATATTTTTATCGCAAAATGGGACGATAGAAGTTATGATGCTGATGCTTTTTTCATTATTGATCTGGACGAAAAAGGAAACGCTACTTCAGCGAAAATGAAACCGATTTCGGATATTACTGATTTTAGCTTTGACTTCGAAGATCTAGATTTGAAGAAAACAAAGTAGCTAATTATTGGATAGTTTCTTGGTCTAGTTTAGCAATTTTTAGTTCTTCTTTGAGCTGATTTTCCTCAAAGAAATGTTGAAGTTCGGTTAGTTTTTTTTCGTTATCAAATTTCCAACTAGAATTAAGTTTTCTTTGACAAAGGGAACAAGCTCTAGCGGTGCGAGAATCAGTTTCAGATAAAGAATTAGTACCATTCATAACACATTTGGCATTAAGACAGTGACTAAGTCCAAACATGTGACCGATTTCGTGAGAACTAATTTTTATTGTTCTTTCAAGGCTTTTTGTGAAATTTTCGGAGGTCAATTGTCCATTATGAAATCTATAAATTGAGGTTACACCAACTCCGTCATGATACGAGGCGAGTCCAAAAACATAATTCCATTCGGGTTTTGGATAAAGGTCTTTGGGGGTAATTCCCATCATCACGATACCATCTTTCGGAATCTTATTTTTTAGAATGTTATCAAGAATATAACTCGCCAAAAGCTGCTCATTCCCTTCATTATTGATTCTTCGTTTGTCATTTGGAATTGTTTTGTCGTCAATAATTGGAAGAATTTTGGTCTCTAGTTGAAAATAAGCGGTCAAATAAATTTGAACTAGCTGGATTTCTTTCAGTTCAAGATTGCTGAATTTTCCAATAGGTTGGAGGTAGATTACCTTCTTTTCTTGAGTAGGAACAATTTTTTTTAAAGCTTTGAAATTGTCAAAAGTTTGAAATTTTTCTGACCTTCCATATCTCCAATCACCTAGCTGTGGTTTTTCTAATTTGATGTCGTTCTCTGCGATAGCGTCAAAGTAATTGATCTCTTTTTTATCTTTATGACAAGAAAAAAGACTTACGAAAATAAGTCCCAATAATATTTTAAATAGCCCATTGGTGCTAAATTTTCTTCGGCTCATAGAAGAAAACCATCTTGGTATTAGCACCTTCAAATTCTGCCCAAGAATTACAATCTGCTTGGAAACCTGCTATTCCACACGTTGGAAAATGGATGAATGCTTCTGCGATATAGTTAGCAAAATTAGAGATACCGTTGTTATGGGAAAACATCGCAACCGAATCTAATGAATCATCTAATTCTGTAATGACTGATAGGAAATTATCTTCCGAAGGATGGTAAAGCTTCTCATGGGTAGAGCAATCCAATTGAAAATTTTTGTTAAAAATTTCGCACGTCTGAGAAGTTCTTAATGCTGGACTCGTTACAAATTTTTGAATCTTAATTCCTGTACTTTTAAGGTAATTAGACATCATTTCTGCATCTTCCAAACCTCGTGGAGCAAGGGGACGATCGAAGTCGTTAACGTTTTCTGGCCAATCACTTTTGGCATGCCTTACCAGGATTAAAGTTTTCATTTGAAGTTTTTTAAAGAGTTAAAAGTACAAAATTTTTATTATAACCAAGTTGGTTAAGCCTTTGGGTTGATTTTAATTTTCATAAATTTGCAAAATGGCACAGATAATGGCTATTGATTTTGGGAAAAAACGTTGTGGAATTGCAGTTACGGATGATATGCAAATTATTGCCAGCGGATTAGAAACGGTAGAAACAACTCGGATTTTCGATTTTTTGGAAAGGTATTTTAGCCAACATCAGGTGGAGAAAATTGTTGTAGGATTACCAACTGATCTCAAAGGGAATCTTTCTGAAGTGGAAGTGGATATATTGGCATTTATTCAGAAGTTTGAAAGTCAGTTTTCTGGTGTTCCTGTGGAAAGAATGGATGAGCGTTTTACTTCAAAGATGGCATCTTTTGCGATAAGCCAGAGTGGAAAGTCCAAAAAGCAACGTCAAAGTAAGGAGCTGATAGACCAAGTGAGTGCTACCATTATTTTACAAAATTATTTAGAAAAGAAATCGATATGATTTTACCAATAAGAGCATTTGGAGACCCTGTTCTCAGAAGAGAGTGCGAAGAAATTAATAAAGATTATCCTAATTTGAAGGAGTTGATTGCTAACATGTTTGAGACTATGTATGGCGCTAACGGAATTGGATTGGCAGCTCCACAGATTGGACTTAATATTCGACTCTTTATTGTGGATGTTTCGCCTTTGGCGGATGATGAAGATTACGAGGACATTGCCGATGAGTTAGAAAGTTTCAAAAAAATATTTGTCAATGCCAAAATTTTGGAGGAGTCTGGAGAAGAGTGGAAGTTCAACGAGGGATGTCTTTCTATCCCAGATGTGAGAGAGGACGTTAAGAGAAAATCGAATATTTTGATTCAATATTTTGATGAAAATTTCGTTCAACATACCGAAACTTTTTCCGATATTCGTGCCCGAGTTATTCAACATGAGTATGATCATATAGAAGGTATTTTGTTTACCGATCACTTGAGTACACTCAAAAAGAAGTTGGTGAAAGGGAAGTTGGGTAAGATTTCTAAAGGGGAAGTTAGTACCAGCTATGCAATGCGATTTCCTAAGTAAAACTGATGATATATAGATTGATAACAATTAATAAGTAAGAAATAATATAGATTATGAAGTTAGAAAAAATAATCTCGATCTCGGGAAAACCGGGATTGTTCCGACTGGTTTCTCAGTTGAAAAATGGTTTTATCGTTGAAGATATTACGACCAAAAAGAAAATGAGTATTGGGAATTCTTCTCAAGTAAGTCTTTTGGATAATATTGCAATGTACACCTTTGACAAAGAAGTAGCTTTATTTGAAGTTTTTGGAAATGTTGCACAGCAATTTGATTATAAAGAAGCTATTTCTCACAAATCTTCTGAAGCTGATTTAAGAGCTTTTATGGAAAAAGCTTTGCCAGAGTATGATAGAGATAGGGTATATGCCTCTGATATCAAAAAATTGGCACAATGGTATAACTTATTGCAAAAAGCAGGTTATATTACTCCAGAAAGTTTCATTACTGAAGAGGAGGTTGCTGAAGAAGTAACTGAAGAAAAAGAAAAGTAAGATTAGACTTTTGCAAAATATAAAATCCTTGTCATAGACAAGGATTTTTTTGTGGGCTTATTATATTGGATGTCTATATTTTAGTCAAGAAGGTCTGGCCGTCTTTCTTGAGTGATTTTAAGTGCTTGTTCGTATTGCCAATCTTCAATTTTTCCGAAGTTTCCGCTGAGTAGAATTTCAGGGACTTTTAGACCTTTATATTCTTCTGGTCTTGTATAGATTGGTGGAGATAGCAAATTATCCTGAAAACTATCTGTCAAAGCACTTTGTTCATCATTTAAAACTCCCGGAAGCAATCTAATAATGGAGTCCGCTAAAACGCATGCCGCCAATTCGCCTCCTGTCAAAACGTAATCGCCAATTGAAATTTCCTTGGTGATATGCAAATCCCTTACACGTTGGTCGATTCCTTTGTAATGACCACATAAGAAAATCAAATTTTTTTTTATGGAAAGGGTGTTTGCCATCTTTTGATTGAGCGTTTCGCCATCTGGAGTAAGATAGATGATTTCGTCGTAATTTCTTTGAGATTTGAGCTGAGAAATACAATTATCCAAAGGTTCTACCATCATCACCATTCCTGCTCCACCACCATAGTTTTCATCATCAATTTGGCGATGCTTGCCAAGTCCCCATTCTCTTAAATGATGGAAATGGACTTCCACCAAGCCTTTGGTCATCGCTCTTTTCAAAATCGAAGTCTGGAAAGGGCTTTCCATCAGCTCTGGCAGAACGCTTATAATATCTATTCTCATTGTAAAGTCTTATTTTTTTTTGCTGGCATTGTGATCAATCGCAAGGACGAATCGGTGTTGAAGTAGCTCCACATCCAATTGAAGAAAATGGCAATTTTGTTTCGTACCGAAAGAATCAACATCAAGTGGAGAAACATCCAAAAATACCATGCAAAAATACCTTGAAATTTCCAACCTGGCAAGTCAACAACCGCGCGGTGTTTCCCTATCGTTGCCATACTTCCTTTATCCTGATATTCGTATTCTTTCCAATCTTTTTCTGAATTTTTTAGAAAGTTGTGAGCTAAATTTTTCCCCTGATTGATTGCTACATTCGCCACTTGCGGATGGCCTTTTGGATATTTTGGAGTCTCCATTAGGGCGATATCACCGATTGCAAAGATGTCTTCATAGCCTTTCACACGGTTGTACCGGTCAACTTTGTAACGGTTCCCGGCCAAAATATCAGGATTGAGACCCGGGATCACATTTCCAGTGACTCCAGCTGCCCAAATTACATTATTACTTGGAATGAAATTCCCATTATTGAGCGTTACACGATCTCCATCATAATCCGTTACTCTCACTCCACTAAGAAAATCAACACCTAATTGTTTAAGATATTGTTCCGATTTTTTTTGAGCTTCTTCACTCATTACATGAAGTGGAGTGTCCGTTGAACTCACCAAAATGATTTTGAGATCAGCGAAATTCATGTAGGGATAATCGCGTGGTAGAACTTCCTTCTTCATTTCTGCAAAAGCACCAGCTAATTCAACTCCCGTTGGACCACTTCCGACAATGACAATATTCCAGTTGCCGTCGTCACTTCTTTTTTTCTCGATAAAAAGCCTTTCGAAGGTCAATAGAACTTGATTCCTAATCATAATCGCTTCTTGAGTGTTTTTCATTCCGTAAGCGAGATGAGAAAGCTTTTCGTTACCGAAAAAATTGGTTTTGCACCCAGTTGCGATGACGAGTTTGTCATAAGTAAAAGTCCCATCCGAAGTTACTATTTTGTGAGAATCAGGATGAATTTCTTCTACTTCCACCATTCTATATTGGATATTGCGAGAACGCTGAAAAATTTTTCTAAAAGGAAAGGAGATATTGCTGGGTTCAATCCTGCCACAAGCTACCTGATAAAATAGCGGCTGAAACATGTGATGGTTCATCCGATCGATAATAATGACTTTTTGGTTCTTTTTGCCATTCAGTTTTCTTGCAAATTGCAAGCCGGCAAAACCACCTCCGATGACTATAATTTTATCTCTCACTTTGCAGGGTATTTATGCAAATTTAGTTAAATTTTAAAAAGAGAATTTTCTCAGAACGCAGATTATAAATCAATTTTAAATGATATTTTTGCAGACGCATGGCAAAATCGACCACAAAAAGAAAACACCGTAGCAAACGATTGCAGTCTCGTAAAAAACTTCAGTTGCGAAGAAGAATTTTATTGGGATCGATTCTCGTTTCTTTGTTTTTTGCAGGTTGGTTTCTGAAGGATAAAGTCACGTATTACTATTACACCTACTTTAACCGATTTGAACATCGCAACCTTAAAAATTCTGAAAAAGAATCCCGCAGAATCAAAAATATTATTGAAGATAATACGGATAAGACTTTTGGTATTGATATGTCTCACTATCAAAATGTGAAGGACGTTAATTGGGATAGTCTTAGTGTTGGCAATGGAGCTATTCCTATTGATTTTGTGGTTCTCCGAGCAACAATGGGGAACAAAAAAACAGACCGTAACTTCGATGAGTTTTGGGAGTTAGCCAAGAAGCATGATAAGATAAGAGGTGCCTACCACTTTTATAGGGCAGACGAAGATCCTGTTTTGCAAGCCAATAATTTTTTAGCTAATGTTAAATTGGAAAGTGGCGACCTTCCACCCGTTTTGGACATTGAAAAAATTCCGAAAAGAAAAACTAAAGAAAAATTAGTTGAGGACCTGAAAGTTTGGTGCAAGATTATTGAAGACACCTATGGCGAGAAGCCTATTATCTATACTTATTACTACTATTATCAGGATTATCTCAAAGGTGAATTCGATGGATATCCGATTTGGATGGCCAATTATAATGATGTTCCCGCTCCTTCGCCAGATGATGACTGGGATTTCTGGCAGTTTACAGAAAACGGAATAGTTTACGGAATCAATACCAAAGTTGATCTTGATATCTATAACGGAAGTCTTTGGAGTCTGAAAAGATTGACGTTGGATTAATCCTCTGGAGTAATTTCGCTCTTTTTTGCGGAGAAAATTTTGTTTTTGAAATTTTGAAATTTTCGGCGAACTTCCCCTTGTAGTAAGATGTTAACAAACTTTTTCTCAATCCAATGATGAAGAGGTAGAAGCATGGAGATGATAACAATCTTCACTCCCAAAATGATGTATGGGTCGCCATTTGACCACTGATGAAGTTGGCTGTCGATAATCAAAATAATATATTCGAAGAAGATGATAAAGGAGATGAAGCTCATGGATTTCATCCACCAATTGGGAAGGTTGTAAAGCGACAAGGTAATGACTGTCATTATAATGAGAAGGATCCCCAATGTGATAATAAGGTATTGTATATTGTGTTTTTGGTTCAGTTTGTCGATGCTTTTTTCTCTTTCCAGCTCTTTGTGCGCAAAGATGGTATTGAGTTCGATTTTCTTGATATTTTCGTTGTTCAGGGTTTCGATGTAGCTGTAATTAGAGTTGTTGAGCATTCTTAGAAAGTAATTGGATCTCTCGTGGTTTCCTTGCTTGTCATGAAAAGCAATTATTTTTTTTCCCAAATCTATTTGTTCTTTATATAATTTGGTTCTAATACTGTAATTGTGAGCAATTTCGAGGTCGCTTTCCGCTTCTGATGCGAAATTGTTTCTTTCCTCTAATTCGCTTTTCCTGAGATGGTAATTGTAGAGGTAATATGGATTTTGGCTTTCGAGGTCTTGCCCTGCAAGTTCAAAGTAGATTTTTGCAGAATCTTTCTTTTGGTCTTGTTCTGCGATATAAGCTTTAATTCTATAATAGAGCGAAATGTTGTTTTGTTGAAGAGATTGCAGATCTTCCATATTTTTAGTGTACCACATTTTTAGTCCTTGGAAGTCCTGTTTGTCTATAAAACAGCTTCTGAGAGAGCTTTGTGCAAAGGAGCAAAGTTGTGGGATGTTTTTTCGTTTTCCGAAATTATTGATGTTTTCGCCAATTTTGTAGACGACATTATTGTCCATCGTTTTCACAAACACCGAAAGTCGATTGGCTTCGTTGTAATACCATTTGATAGAATCAACAGGGTGATGGCTTTGGAGTATTTGCTTTATTCTTTGGGTGTATTCCAATGATTGTTCATAATTTCCTTCGTTAAAGTAGAAGTCGGATAACAACTTTAATGAAATGTATTGTAGGCTGTCGTTTTCGATGTCCGAAGCCATGTATTGAGCGTCTAAAAGTGATTTTAGCTGTTCGAAAGATTGATTTTGCTGTCGATTGATTTTACTTTGGATAATGAGTTTCTGGATTTCATTTTTCTCATTCTTCTTTTGAGTGTTGGTAGCGATTCCCAAGATAACGGCAGCCTCCTCTGGTTGTTTTTTTTCAAGGAGAAATTCACACATTTGGAAGTAGGCTTGGGTTGCTAAATGCGGACTTTCTAATTTATCAGCGTAATTAAGCGCTTGCCGAAGGAAAAATTGACCTTCTTTGAGGCTAAGTTTTTCCAAATCTTTATCCCTGAGCGAAGAAATGTAGCAGGAAGCAATCGTGAGACTATCTTCAAAACGGAGGGCCTTGCTCAATGCGATATCAACCAGCGAATCTGCAGCTGAGACATTCATCATAGTATCTTTTTGCTTGGTTGCTTCATTAAGAAGACTGATAATTTGCGACCGCTTTAATTCATCATAACTATGCTTATTTTTTTTGCAGCTCAAAAAAAAGAATCCGAATGATAGAAATAGAAAGATGATATTATTTCGCATAATTTTTTTAATATTTTTCAATAAAATTTAATTTATTTTTAAAAATATTTAACGTAAAGGTAAATAAAATAAAAAAATAGAACTACATTTATATTAAATTAACCAGAAAACCCATTTGTGATGAAAAAAGAATTAACTTATCTAAGTGTTGTATTGTCACTGATACTTTCTACAACATGCAGTGGTCAACAACCAATAGCTTCAACTGTGGTCGCGTTGCCACCTCAATTCCCTATCGAAGGTATGCAAGCGATAAGCAATGAAACATACACCCTTGCTGAAGCCAAGGAAGATTTTAATAGTTTTCGCAGAAGCATGGGATATCTCGACGCTGCGGGAAGAAGTCAGGATTCTAAAAGTGGCTATTATGATATCAGTACAGAAACATTAGCTACCCTTTTGAAAGAAGCTGGACAACAAGGTTGGACCAAGTTAAGAATCTATCATGGTCTGGACCGTAATGGAGAAAAGATTCTTATTGTTAATGGCTTAAATGTCGATGGCAATGGAAAGTTGCAAGAAAGTGCCAAATCAGGTTCAGAGCTTGTCGTCAAGGTAAGTGATGCATCCTTTGCGCCTGGTTCGGAATGTCCGAGATGGTGTGATATTTCGAGTACCGCTTTGGGAAAATAATTTATTTAGCGATTGATATTAAAAAAGATGAAAACAATTATTTTTTTACCTTTTTTGAGGTCTAACAATGAATTTTGAATTTCTTGTTTATTGAATGTTGTGAAGTAAATTACTTTTTAAAAAACTTCAAAACCATATCATTGAACTCTTCCGGCTTTTCTTGTATAAGCGAGTGTGTTGCACCTTTCACTATTTTCAAAGTAGCATTAGGAATCGATTTTGCGATAGTTTCGGTATGTTCTGGAAGAATTATGTCAAATTCTCCTGCTACAATTAAGGTTGGACTTTTGATTTTTCCCAAATCAGGAGCAGAAAGATTAGGCTCATCAAGCATCAGGCGAAGAAGTCTAATTCCATTGAGGTTTTCGGGATTTTCTTTTTCTTCTTTTTCCAAAGATTGTTTCATATTGACAATGTCCGATTCTGCAACTCCGTTCGGCGTGGTATTGGCACCTATCGCAACCAATTTGTTGGTGTTATCTGGATATTTCATGGCATAGATTAATCCAATAATACCTCCATCGCTCCATCCAATAATGTTTGCCTTCTTGATAGAAAGGTGGTCTGCGAGGTTCTTGAGATGATCTGCAAAAAGCTCGTAAGTAAAATTTTCTTTGGTGTAATCTATGGAATTACCCTGAGCACGTGTATCAACAGCAATTACTTTGTAATGTTTTGAAAGTTCAGGAATCTGTTTGTAAAAAGCCTGAATATTTCCTCCATTTCCATGTAAAAGAAATAGCGGTTCTCCGCTTCCATAGATTTCGTAATACATTTCCAAATCTTTGGTTTTGTAATATTTTCCAACAGCACTATTATTTCCGTATTTGTATTTTTCTATCTCGTCTTTTATTTCTTTAATCGAGGTTGGATTATTGGCAAATTGGTCTTCAATGTCAATGCTTTTTTTATCGTCTTCGTCGATGTTTTTGTAATTTTTATCCACTTTGACATCAATATTGATTGCAGGACTTGCCACAGGAACTTTTTGCCATTGCCCATCGAAATTTCGATAGACCGCAGAATTTCCGAACAAAGCACCGCTTAAATATAATCTACCTTCAAAATGATTAAGAATCTCAAAGCCTATATAGAAATTGGCGTTCATCCAAATTTTATATTTAGAAACATCCAAAGTATAAGTGCCGTCAACAATTTTATCAGCAGTAATTTCGTCATGAATATCTTGCGAATTAATGAGATTCATTTTCTGGTCATAGAAGTTAAATCTGATGAAAACCGGTCTATCACTTTGGAAACTTGCAATGTTGAGGTGTATTTTTTCTATTTTCGTCTTCTTACTGGTTTTGAATAAAATAGCGACTTCCTTCGAACGGTCAGTGTCACCAATCGATGGATTGTGTCCAATCTGTACACTTTTTGTTTTGGTATTATTTCCCCAATTTTTAGAAACCAATTTCTTAGGACTAATCTTGACTTCTTGGATTGATTTTACTTTCTCAGAAAGCACAATTGTAAAGTTATTTTTCTTGGAGAAAGTCGCAACTGGCATTTTAAATACTTCATATCCGCCAGTCTCTATTTTTACGTTTTTTGTTGGTTCAATTTTGGAAACATCAAATGAAAAATTTCCTTTTTCGTCTGCAATCGTTCCATTGTTTTCTCCTTCGATTCCGATTTTTGCATAAGGAACGGGAGACTTATTTTCGTTACTAACGATTTTTCCTGAGACAACTTGCGCTTGATAAAATAGATTGATAAAAAGTACAAATAAAAAGCAGATTTTTTTCATAAAAAAGTTTGTACAAAAATTGAAATATTTCTGAAATAAACTTCCCTATAAAAGGTTAAAAATTGAGTCCTATCCGTTAAATTATTTTAAAATGTAAATTTAACTTTTCTGAACGAGCAGAAGTTCTGTTTTTTGACAAAAAGATGGAATTATAAATCTTCTTTAAATTTTCTTTATTTCATT
>NZ_JBYVEB010000079.1:0-15111 GCF_058117085.1 Chryseobacterium sp. CG10_8
TTTTCTTTTGTTTAAAATTGATAATGCAAATGTAGATTGACTGGTCGCCTCGTACCCTTAATGTATCTTAAGAAATAAAGTGTTTGGGTTTTGCAATATCATTTCTGATTTTGCTTAAATGCTCTGGCGTAATACCCAAATAAGCTGCAATCTGCGTTTGAGGAAGTCTGTTTGAAAACTGAGAATAGGTTTTTATAAATGACAAGTAACGTTCTTCTGCTGTGGAACTCATCGTTTGTAATAATCTCCTTTGAACGGAAGACAAGTGTTTTTCTAATAATTCACGAATGATGTAATTGAACTTTGGGGCTTTTTCGTAGAGTAATTTTAAATTTTCTTGATTGATTTGTAGAAGTTCGGTTTTTTCAAGTGCATCAATATTTAATTGAGAAGCTGATTTTTCTCTAAAACTTAATGCGTCAACCATTATCCAATTTTCGGCAGCAAACTGTAAAATATGTGTTGTTCCTTTGTCATCAATCATATACATACGCATACAACCCTGAAGTATAAAACTGAACTGACGACATACTTCTCCCTCTCTTAGCAAAAATTCTTTTCGTTTGTAATCCTTGTAAATAAATAATTCCTGAACAAGCTGTTTCTCGTTTTCATCGAGAGTTTCAACTTTTTCAAAATAGTCTATCAGTGGTTGATAGTGGTCTTGAATTTCCAATATTGTTATGTTTGTTTTTTCAAATTTACAAAATTTGTTTAATTGATGTATTGTTTCACCGCTTTATCCAATTCCTCGCTAATCACTTTGGCGTAAATCTGCGTAATACCAATGTCAGAATGGTCTAATAGTTTTGAAACGTATTCTATTCTCATTCCATTATTTAAAGCATTGGTTGCAAATGTATGACGACTTAAATGGAATGATAACGGAAAAGGTAATTCCATATCTTTACCTAATCTGCGTAGCTTCTGACCGCATAAAATATTCTTTGCATTGATTACGGTTGTTTGATATTCTTCGTTAGCATCAAACAAATCCACATCCTCAATAATCGGGAAAACAAAATCCGTAGGTTCTGAAATAGCTGTTTTATATTGGTTCAAAATATCGATTGCCATTTGACCTATTTTGAATTGGTGGGTTCTTCCTGTCTTGCGAATTTTTTTGGTTATGCGTTGTTCTTTCTCGTTTTAATCTTGCCATTTTAAACTCACTACATCACTAAATCTTAATCCACCGGCATACACTGAAAAAATAAACATATCCCTAAATATTTCGTCTTTTCCTGTATATTCAATTTTTAAGGTTCTTAGTTTTTTAATCTGTTTTTTGTTCAAAAATAAGCGTTTGCCTTTTTCTCTTTTTACCTTGACTTTTGAAAATGGATAAAGTCCTTCAGTTATTATATCTTCTCTTTGTGCATCCCGAAACATTACGGATAAAATCAATAATGAATAATGTATTGTTGTAGCTCCGATGTTATACCATTCAACCTTAAAAAATAGGATGATTTTTAATATCTTTGATTATACCAAAGAAAATTACAATTATCATTAGAGAAGAGATGGAATACTTACAAAAGTTGTTTTCTAAGACAGTCAAACCTTTGAAGAGAGACCGTATAAAAACACTCATCTACATCAAAAGCGGTAAGTATATCTACCAAAAAGCAATAGCCGAAAAACTGGGAAGACAGGAAGAAACAGTAGGTACTTGGATTCGGTGTTACCAAGAAGGCGGATTGGATTCATTGCTAGAGGTTAAAAGTGGAGGAAACAATACACGAACCCTTTCAGATAAAGTACTCTCAAGTATAAAAGAAAAAATAACAGACTCCAAAACAACCATCACTTCGTATGTTGAGCTAAAAGCAATTTTGGAAGAGGAATCAGGAGAAAAGATAGAATATGGAGCCCTATACTCGCATTGCAGGAGAAAGTACAAAAGCAAACTAAAAGTATCAAGAAAGTCTCATCATAAGAAAGACCCCGGCGCAGAAGCGTTTTTTAAAAAACCTTGAAGAAAAATTTAAAAAATTTAGAATTATTCTTAATAAAAATAACTACACATCTGTCAATCTTTATTTTCAAGACGAGAGTCGTTTTGGTCTGATTACCAAACAAAAACGAGTCATCACGTCCAAAGGTATAAAACCCATAGGCACCTATAAGCATAGCTACTTATACCGATGGCTTTGGGGAAGTTTTTCACCCATCACAGGAGAGAGTTTTTGTATGACCACTACTGGGGTTTGTAAAGATTTGTTTGTTAAATATCTGGAAGATTTTTCCCTGCACAAACCCAATGAACTAAAGATACTCGTGATTGATAATGCTGCTTTTCATTCTACAAAAAATGTAGAGTTGCCAGAAAACATCATTCTTTTGCCTATTCCTCCGTATTGTCCCGAACTTAACCCCGCTGAAAGGGTTTGGGAATGGATGAAGGATAAGATTGCCATGAAAATATTTGATACGTTAGGGACTTTAGAAAACAAAATAGACAGCCTTATAAAAACTGCTGAAAATGGTATCATTAAATCTTTAACAGGATATGAATTTTACTTAAATGCTTTTTATCGAGTTTTTAAAGATATATTATTGTATTGTTAAGGAATGACTACTTAGCGATAATTTATAAAAAAGGTGAGAAAAATCTCACCTTAAAACTATCGTTTTGAACATTAATCTTATTGCTGAAAAGTTGGTTTTCACCAGAGCTATTTTCCTCTTCAGATTAACACGCAAAATTTAATCATATTTCTTCAAAATGCCACCAACTATTTTTCAGTACATTACCTAAATTTCTTTTATCTATTTCTCTAAGTATGGCTAAAAATGAAGATGTTTTAATCCTAGATTTAATGTAAAAAATCAATGAAAATAATTAGTCTGAAAGATAATGATTTTTAAATATTTTATTTTTTTTTAAAAAATTAAATATTACTGGAAAATAAATAATTAATATTAATTTGAACAATAAACTTTTGTTGTCTTTGAAATTATTAACAATGTATTCGTTTATACTCTCTAATGTTATTTCTTTATTAACATCATATTTGTTTTTCACAACTTTAACTAAATTATTTTTTTTCTCTGAAGTTATCTGAGATAAAGAAATTCCATTTAATATCCTTCGGTACATAAAAAAAGGTTTGGGAAGATATTTGAACTTATGGCCTTTATGAGCTATTCTGCACCAATAATCATAATCTTCAGCGTAATCTAAATGTTCATCAAATAAGTAATTTTTTGCTATACTGCTACGAATCAAAGTAGTAACATTCAAAAAATTACCCATATATAAAAGTTTAAACTTTGAAAAACTTCCCTTTTTATAATAATATTTTTGATCACCAAAATAAATAGTATCACAATATACCAAATCATAATCTTGGTTATCTTGTAAAAATTGTATCGCATGATTAATTTGTGGTAATAACAAATCATCTGAATCTAAAAATAAGATGTATTTCCCTGTCGATAGTTCTAAACCTACATTTCTTGCTGAAGAAACCCCAGCATTTTTTTTGTTGATAAACCTTGTATGTTCCTCATTATAATCAGTTATAAATGCAACCGTTTTTTCATTATTAGAACCGTCATTCACTATAATAATCTCGTATTTTTGTGAAATGACTGACCGATGAATGCTTTCTAAACACTCCTGTATTAATTCGGTCGGAGTGTTATACAAGGGAATTATTATTGATAAGTCCATATATTAATAATAAAAACAACCAAACATTGTGTTTGGTTGTTTTCTATAAGTTTTTTTATTTTTTAACAATTTTTACTATTTGTTCAGAGTCATTTATCCTAATAAAATAAACTCCAGATTGTAAGAATGATATATTTGTTTGTTTATTCTCAAATTTACCTTCAAAAATTTTTTGTCCAGCTATGTTATAAATTTGATAAAAAATTAATTTATTATCTTTTGTTTCTATATATAAAATATCCTTTACAGGATTTGGATATAATAAAAGATTATTATTGTTTGCTTTTTCAATTACAATCTGCTTTGAAAATGTGTTGGTAGCTTGTTTACCCGTATTTAATGTTACAGGAAATGTAGGAATTGGACCTCTTTGGTTAGTATTTTCATCTTCCTGCTTAACGCATCTACAATTCATTCCAGCATAGGGATCGATATCAGAGTTTTTTACAAGAATTCTACTATAATTATCAAAACTCATATAGTTTCCTCTTCCTGTAAAAGAAGTATTTAAGGTAGAATACCAAATTCCTCCAGATAATGTATTTAGAGTGTTATTTAGTGGGTCCCCAAGAATTACACTTCTCTTACCTCTTATATATCCTTTAGTGTAATTTCCTACATTGTATAAACTACTATTAAAAAGAAATGCTACTGTTTTACCCCATCCTAAATTGAAAACACTTCCATAATAACCTGCTTCTGTATTGACAACCGTTTGACCTTCTTTTCCAGTTATTGGATCTTTAAAAAATTCAAAATTATTATTTAAACTCCAAGGCGATGTTTTTCTGCTTGTTCCACCTAAAGAACCTGTAGTAAGATCAGGAATTCTCCATCCTGCTGGACATGGATCAAAAGGAGATTTAATACTTCCACCACCCCATCTTTCAGAAAACAAACTATGATGTTCATTATCAAATAACCAGTCTGAACCTAGATTAAATTTAGTATCCGTAAAACTTGAATATTTTACAGTTGGGACCATAAATTTTAATGGATTTGTAACTGAATAAGAAAGAATTTTCTCGATTCTACCATCTATTTTATCGGAAATTAAATTACTGATGCCGTAAGGATAAGATGAAATGTTATTGGATAAAAAGGCAGCTTCTGTTAAAGTACTAGGATAAGTAACAATTCCAGTATTGTTAGTGCTCCCTAAATAAATAGTATATCCAGACCCTGAAATATTTTTGAAAACAGGTATAGGATCTTTTCTACCCCACTGATAATGTAATCCTTGGGATTTATCTACCAAAGAAGCATTATAAGTATTAGGCACAGCTTCCGTTGCTCCTAAATTCCTATCCATGATTTTAGTTTTCATAATATTTCCATATTGTGTATAATTTATGTAATTATTTGTGGGAATAGGTGTGTCATTTAAATAAGTAACAAAACTTACTGGGTTATTCGTTACCCAAATATGCCAACTCCAATAAACTGGATTGCTTATTGAACCATTATGTAGTGTAACTACTGCATTTCCAGATTGATTGGCATTAATTATTACATTTATTAGTCCTTCTTTTGTTGATGGACTTGTTATGTTTAATTGAGTAATTAAACTAGGGTTATCTGTCCATAATACATTTGCTTTTAAATCATTAAAACTTGAAGAGTTCAATATTTGAGTGTTTCCTAAATAATTACTTTGCACAGAAAAAGCCTTGCTCACAGGTATTGCAATTGTTTGACTAGTTGTAGATTTAGTTGTCATATAACTGTTAGGATTATCTATACCGACCATATATATATCATTTTCTTTTATAAAATCTGTAGGAAAATCATAATTGTTTTTGACAAATAAAGGATCTTTTATACATCTACAACCAAGGGCTCTATTGGTTGTTAATCCTTGCATAGGAAAATAATTGTATAACCCATATACATTTGGATAATTAGAAGCGTCAGGCTTATAATTATTTACTATTTGAGATGCATCAGGTATTAGCCTAAGTGCACGAGCTGTAGTAGACCATGGTAAATTATTAGCGTCCCACATACTCATTGTTGCTGTCCATAGATAAGTTTCGTGTTGATCACTATATTGGCCTGAATGCTCCCTTCGGTCTATCATCCCAGTTCCAGGATATACTCCCATATTGTTCCCTCCAACAGAACTCATATCAAATCCAAACTGAGGGTATACTTTAATTCCTTGTAGATAGGTTGATAATGTTGAATTACCTGGCTTTATATTTGAAACTCCAGAAACATTATTATAAATAGAATAATAAGGTGTATTTGTTTTAACGCCAAATGGAGAATAATCTACTCTTACTTTATTCGTTGCATGAGCAACTAACATTGATGGGATTCTCCAACCATTTGGACATGGATCGTAAGAGGATTTATTTCTATAAGGTTTTGCACTTAAAGGATCATTGAAATTTTCAACGATATTACTATCTACATCTCCTTGAGAATTATCAGACCATAAGTTCACTTTACTTAATTCAAATGTTTGTAAACCGTTAACGCTTCCAAACCAGTTAACATCCGAATATATACCATTTGCATTATTATAAAATGCTTGCGTGTTGGTTCCATCTTGATTTACATAGATTAAGCTCGCAGGGTTTTTAATTGATAAACGTAAATTATCAGTAATGTTAGCATTAGATTGGCTAACAAATTTTGTTAAACTTTCAATTTTCAAATATCCTGCTGTTTTTGTCATTGCATTTCGATGAATAACTTTCCCAATTTTCCCAGTAATTTGATAAAACCCATTTCCTTTTGTTACTAAAGGCGGAATTGGATCTTTTCTACCCCATTGATATAAAAGTCCTCCATTCTTATTCCAGTCTTTACCATTAATGGTACTTCCAACTGCTCCTAAATTTCTATCCATCCAACCCCAATCTTCATTAGCAATATTCTCAATAGTCCCATCTGAAAGTTCTCTTTTTAATTCATCGAAACTTTTATATATCGTACCGTTAGTCGGATCATCCGTTGCCCATACATGCCATGACCAAAATATTTCTCCATTAATCCTATAAGCAATTACAGCATTTCCCTTTTTGACTGTATTAATTGGAACTTTAATTTTAGCATTTTCTCCAGTGCCTATAATTGGTAAAGAATAATCTGTACCAGCTTTGATTAACCCCATGTTGTCTTCCCATAAAACATCAGCTGTAACGGGTCCATTAGGAACCCCTGCACCTCCCATATATTTCCCATTATTTCACATTGCATACGCTTTCTTCACGGGGATATAAATTCCGTCTACACTGTTTCCATTTTTATCTTTACCAGTAAATATATAGCTATTGGGAGCTTTAGTCCAATCTACTACATTGTTGTCTGATATTGCATCTGCATTTACGCTAAAACATCCTCCTGCACATTCAGATGTGTCATCATATGCCGTCGTTGTTCCAAAAATACCTGTGTATTTTATGAATTTTGAAATTTCTTTTTCAACATCTGCAAGTGATCGAACGGATTGGGACGAACTTGTAATATTATTTCTTAATGCTCCCATTCCATACAATGTCATCACTGGTGTATTTGAAATAAATAGTTGCTCGGATCCTGGTCCTCTTCTCCCTCCACCTTGGTCATTTCCATAACCAAAAAATAGACTTCCATAATTACTATAGCCTGTAAGATTAATATAAGTACCATTACTTTTATAAACCCTAAAACCTGTTGTTACACTCGAAACTAATACTACTGGTTCCTGATCAGTGATAAAATCAGTCAATTTTTGGTATATGGTATTATAAGTGTTAAAATATCTACTTTGTAGTGAATTTGGATTTTTAAAATCATGATAGCCAGGACCGTTAGGATCGCCAGGCCATTGGCTAAATTTTATTAAAAAGCCATTTATAGAAAATTTTCCAGCAAAAATATAAACAGGATCATCATAACTATACAAGTATGGAGTCGGATGCCCAGCCATTTCTTTATAAATAAATTTTGGGGTGGAAGCAATTGTATCAGTTATTGCACCTTGATTCAATAGTTTAACAGCTTTTGCACCATTTGCATCAGTTTGTATAGGTAACGGATATTTTGGAGAAAAAACTACATTGTCCAACTTATTATTCATTGATACATTAGAAAGTTTATTCCATGCATGTACTGAGGTTACACGGTCTTTTACACCCGTTACATTTCCATTAACATCTTTTATTAAAGTGCTTTCTTTTTTAGGGGTAAGAAGAATGGTATATTCGTTCTCATCCAAGTCGCAACTAGTGGCTGTATAATCACCAAATTTGTAGTGCCTAATGGTTTTATCCCAAGATATAGAACTCCAATTATTAATATTAGTATTTGAAGTTAATTCAATTTTTAAATTGTAAGAGCTTAATACGGAAGCAGGTAATTCAAACCTAGCAGTTAAATTTTCATTGTACTGATTATATGAGTAAAGTGTTTTACACCAACCAGTACTCCAATTACCTTGTGAATCAATGTATTTGATGCTCAACTTTACATTGTCTGCAGTAAAAGGTTTAATTAATTTTCCACTTACAACGACTAATCCTTTCTGGTTAATTGTTTGATTAAGTGAAAATCCTGGATCTAGAAGATATGAATAGGTTGTTACATCATTAGCGAATATTTTTATATACCCACTTGTTGTATATTCATAACCATAAATGTTGGATGAAAATAAAAAAGTAATCATCCAAACAAAGCTCATAATAAAATTTTTGTTCATAAATGTGTTTTTTAGTTGAAAAAAAGTGATATAAATTTAAAAAAAAATTATCAAAAAACAAAAATTATTAGTAAATTATTTCTTAATTACACTGTAATGTTTTATTTACAGATAAATACTTTGATTTACTTATTATCAAAAGTTATTAAGTACAAATTTCCATTTGGCTAATATTTCTTCTTTGTTCCATTTTTTTGCTTCCTCATGTGATGATTTCATAAGCTCTGATAGAATTTTTGGATTTTGGATAAGCAAATTTAGTTTATCTTTAAACGTGTGCTTATCTCTTAAAGGGATTAAAAACCCGTTCTTCTCATTTAGTATTTCTGAGGGTCCTGTTGGGCAATCATAACTGACCAAAACGTTACTACAAAACATCGCCTCTATAAGAGTAGTTGGTAAACCTTCAGAAAGTGAAGTCATACAAAATATTTTTGACTTTTTATAATATTCAAGCATTTGATCTGATGAAATACTTCCTACAAAAAATAAGTTGGGAATATTTAATTTCTTTGCATATTTTTCAATTTCATTTGCTTCTATACCTGTTCCTGCAATGGTTATTTTCCAATCTGAAGGGAGTTTAGCTTCGTGAACAATATCTAAAAATTCCTTAACATTTTTCTCTGGATCTAATCGGCTTGCTAATAATATTCTATTTTCTTTTTTTTCAATATTAAATTCACAATTTTCAAATTGATCCCCAATAATATTTGGTATTTTAATGAGGTTAGAGTTAAGATTTTTGTAAAAATTTACTGAATTATCAGTCAAGCAAATGATTCCTTTCAATTTCTTATATCTTTTGCGCAACATATTAAAATAAATAACCCCACCCGTTTTATGATTTATGTGTTCCCAGGCAATTGTTTTAGAATGTGCCTCAGTAAATGTTAAATAAGTTGAGAGTTTATACCAGCAAGTAAAAATTGTATCATATTCTTTGTGATTTTCTTCTATCCATTTACGAAGGATTTTATAGCAACCATAGTCATAAGCATAATACACAATTTTTTGAAGCGCACCTCTTATAAAAGACTTTTTGTTAAGTTTGCTAAAAGTTCTAAAATATTTCGTATCAAACGAATTGATATAAATCTTTTTCACTCTAGAGTCAATAGGGAAAAAATCTTGGTGAGGGTTCATCAAAAATAAGACTGTTACATCGTATCCATTTTCCACCAAAGATTTGCTAATATGAGATATTGATTTTGATATCCCACCTTGTTTAATATTTTGATAGTATATAAAGAGAATTTTTTTTTTCATTACATTACATTGCTTATTTTTTTGCTCAAATATAACAAATCAGTCCTAATTTATACCTCTAATTTCATTTATGATTTTTTATTATATTTTTCATTTCGATTATTATTTTTTTATTTTGATTTCGTCATATTTTTGTATACATCAAAATAATTATATTTGCAAAAAGTATTCAATTCATGAAATTAGACGATATTCAAAAAATAGTTTTAACTGCCCTACAAGACTTTACAGAAAATAATGGTATTGAGACACCAGAAGAACTTTCATTAAAACAAAGATTGATTGGTTCAAGCGGAATTTTTGATTCCATGGATTTGGTTAATTTTTTGGTAGATCTTGAAGAGGAGCTTGAAGAAAAATATGACAAATCCTTCAGTTTACAAGACGAAAGGGCGATGTCAAGAAGTCATAGTCCATTTATAAACGCTGAAGAACTTTCAAAATTTATCATTGAAATTAATGATGATGAATAAAACAATTTTTATCACTGGGAACAGAAAAGGAATTGGATTCCATTTAACAGAATATTATATTGATAAAGGTTATAACGTAATTGGTTGTAGCCGTTCAGATACCGAATATCAAAATTCTAAATATCATCACTTTATTTGTGATGTAACGGACGAGAAAAGTGTTAAAGCAACAGTAAAAGAAGCAAAGAAACTCTTTGGAAACATAGATGTGCTTATTAATAATGCTGGGATTGCCTCACTAAATCATTCAATGCTTACCCCTGGTTCTACAGTAAAAAAAGTTTTTGAGACTAATTTTTATGGGAGTTTCTTTTTTTCGAGAGAATGTGCCAAAGTTATGAAAAATAAGGGAGGTAGAATTGTAAATTTTTCAACGGTTGCAGTACCAATGAATTTAGAAGGAGAATTGGTTTATGCTTCTTCAAAGTCTGCAATAGAGAAAATGACAAAAATAATGGCAAAAGAACTTGCACATTTTAAAATTACCGTAAATGCAATAGGACCGTCTCCAGTTTATACAGATTTAATAAAAGTCGTGCCGAAAGTCAAAGTGGATGAACTTCTCAAAAAACAATCTATTCAAAGACTTGGAACTTTTTCTGATGTTGAAAATGTGATTGATTTTTTTATTTCAGAAAAAAGTGATTTTATTACAGGTCAAATTATATATCTTGGTGGTTTATGAAAATATCTACTTTTGCTTCCTATGAAGGAATTGCTTTAACAGAAGAAAATGGAAGTTACTCTTACAAAGAACTCTTTTCTAAAATAGAATTCTTTAAGAGTGAATTAAAAAACTCCATTGAGCAAGGGGATGTTGTTTGTATTAATTCAGATTATAATTTTAATAGTATTGCAATTTTTTTTGCTCTATCCGAAATGCAATGCATCATTGTTCCAATTGTTCCAACAACCCAAAAGGAATTTGAAAGTAAGATTTCTGCATCATTTGTAAACAAAATAATTTATTTAGAAAAGGAAACATTAATTGTTAAAAAAAATGATGTTTTAAATCAAAGTATTCCAGTAGACTATAAGAACCTATTTGACAAAAATAATACGGGGTTAGTACTTTTCTCAAGTGGTACTACAGGAGTTCCAAAAGTAATGGTTCATAATTTAAATGAAGTTCTTAATAGTTTTAAAACCCCTGCAAAAACAAAAAGACTTAACTTTTTATTGTTTCTTTTGTTTGATCATATTGGGGGAATAAATACACTTTTAAATTGTCTCAATAATGGTTCAGAAGTAACAATCCCTTCAGACCGAAATCCAGATAACATCCTGCAATTAATTCAAAATAAGAAAGTTCAAATTTTGCCAACCACTCCAACATTCTTGAACCTTATGTTGATGACAGAAAATTTTGAAAAGTACAATCTTTCATCCTTGAAAATGATTACTTACGGAACGGAAAGAATGCCACAAACACTTTTGGATAGATTGAAAAACAGAATCCCTCATGTTAAGTTTTTACAAACTTTTGGAACCAGTGAAACAGGAATAATGAAAACGGAGAGCAAATCTTCTAAAAGTCTTTTCTTCAAAATTATAGATCCTGATTATCAATATAAAATTATTGATAATCAATTGTTTCTCAAATCTAAAAATCAAATTAGAGGATATGTTAATCAAAAAAGTGAACAATTTACCGAGGATCAATGGTTTGCTACAGGTGACATCGTTGAAACAGACAGTGACGGTTACATTAAAATTATTGGAAGAATCAATAATGTAATTAATGTAGGAGGACTTAAAGTTTTACCTAAAGAAGTTGAAGAGGTGATAAATGAAATCGATGGAGTCTTAGATTCAACAGTTTATGCAAAGAAGAGTGTTATTACAGGACAAATGGTATGTGCAGATATTGTTGTCTCTGAGGATTTGGATGCTTCAAATATTAAGAAAATGGTTATGGATAGATGCAAATCAAAGTTGGAAAAATATAAAGTTCCTAGCAAAATTACGGTATCAAATTCATTATCTTATTCAAATCGTTTTAAAAAAATATAAAAAATAGGGAAAGATGAAATACTATTTTTACAGACTTGTGTTGTTTATCCATACATTTTTTGAAAGATTATATATGAAGTCCTATATTTATATATGTAAAAGTCAAGGCATGAAATTAGGCAAAGAAGTAAAAATCTTTGAAAGAGTCTATTTTGGTTCAGAGCCGTATTTAGTTGAGATTGGGGATTATACACAAATTGCAGGCGGTACGCGATTGATTAATCATGGAGGCACTACAAAAACACTCCGTCGTTTAGAAGGGTTGGAAGATGTAAGAATTTTTGGAAGAATTAAAATAGGTAAAAACTGTACCATTGGATCCAATTGCATTATTCAGCAAGATGTAGAAATTGGTGATAATTGTATTCTGGGAGCAAGTTCTGTCTTAACGCATTCAATGCCTTCTAATTCAGTTTTCTCAGGTAATCCTGCTCGTTTTGTTTGTACAACAGAACAATATGGAGAGTCGATTTTAGAAAATAATACAATTTACCCAAGAGAACTGGAAAATAATCGCAAAGAGCTTAATAAATGGTTGAAGGAAAATCTTCCATATAAATATAAACCAGTTAAAACTTATAAGCATAAGTCAAATTAATAAAAAAAGGTAGTATTTCATTAACTGTGTAAGTTGAAAAGTTATTCTGAAAAATTTTGAGCCCTCAAAGCTCAAAAAATTTTTCGGAAACC
Source organism: Chryseobacterium sp. CG10_8 (assembly GCF_058117085.1). Taxonomy (NCBI): domain Bacteria; kingdom Pseudomonadati; phylum Bacteroidota; class Flavobacteriia; order Flavobacteriales; family Weeksellaceae; genus Chryseobacterium; species Chryseobacterium sp. CG10_8. The sequence goes on from NZ_JBYVEB010000079.1 coordinate 12,812, forward strand.
TAACGAAATGGTTCGGCGTAGCCAAATAACTTTTTACTATTTTAAATTTTATACAGTTATGATTGACAAAGAAGAATTATTAAACAACAAAGATTTCTACAAATCTTTTAAGAATGGAGAAGATTTAACCTCATTCTTTAAACAAATGTACAAACGAGCAGTGGAACACATGCTCGAAGCTGAACTCGATGCTCATCTTGACAACGAGAAACACGAAAAAACCACCACGGGGAACTATCGTAATGGGCATGGAACCAAGAAGATAAAATCCTCTTTCGGTGAATCTGAAATCAAGGTTCCCAGAGATAGAGAAAGTAGTTTTGAGCCGACTTTGGTACCTAAAGACATAATATTATTGAAGGTTTAGAGAATATTATCATCTCGTTTTATGCCAAAGGAATGAGCGTGAGTGATATTGAGGAACAAATCCGTGAGATGTACGATTTTGAGGTGTCTACTTCCACCATTTCCAGAATTACCAATGCAGTGGCAAACGAAGTAATGAGTTGGCAGAACAGACCTTTAGAAGAGCTTTATCTGATTGTTTGGATGGATGGAATTGTGTTTAAAGTTAGAGAAAACTCGAAAGTTATCAATAAAACCATCTATTTGGCGGTAGGTTTAAACCGTGATGGTAAAAAAGAAGTTCTAGGGATGTGGCTCGGAAAGAACGAAAGTTCCAGCTTTTGGATGAGTGTTCTAACCGATTTAAAAGCTCGAGGAGTGGAAGATATTTTGATTGCAGCTACCGATAACCTCAATGGATTTACCCAGACTATTAGCTCGGTTTTCCCTCAGTCCCAAACCCAAATCTGTGTGGTTCATCAAATTAGAAACGCCTGTAAATATGTGGTTTGGAAAGACAGAAAAGATTTTACTGCCGATATGAAGCATATCTACAACGCTCCAAATAAACAGGCGGCAGAAGCAGCTCTGAATGATTTTGCACAAAAATGGGAGTCCAAATATGCGTATGCGATAAAGTCTTGGCGTGACAATTGGGACGAGCTGACCATGTTTTTTGACTTTCCTTTGGAAATCCGTAAAATCATTTATACAACCAATTTAATACCATTCAACCTTAAAAAATAGGATAATTTTTAATATCTTTGATTATACCAAAGAAAATTACAATTATCATTAGAGAAGAGATAGAATACTTACAAAAGTTGTTTTCCAAGACAGTTAAACCCTTGAAGAGAGACCGTATAAAAACACTGATCTACATCAAAAGCGGTAAGTATATCTACCAAAAAGCAATAGCGGAAAAACTTAGAAGACAAGAAGAAACAGTAGGTACTTGGATTCGGTGTTACCAACAAGGCGGATTGGATTCATTGCTAGAAGTTAAAAGTGGAGGAAACAATACACGAACCCTTTCAGATAAAGTACTCTCAAGTATAAAAGAAAAAATCACAGACCCCAAAACAACCATCACTTCGTATGTTGAGCTAAAAGCAATTTTGGAAGAGGAATCGGGAGAAAAGATAGAATATGGAGCCCTATACTCGCATTGCAGGAGAAAGTACAAAAGCAAACTAAAAGTATCAAGAAAGTCTCATCATAAGAAAGACCCCGACGCAGAAGCGTTTTTTAAAAAACCTTGAAGAAAAATTTAAAAAATTTAGAATTATTCTTAATAAAAATAACTACACTTCTGTCAATCTTTATTTTCAAGACGAAAGTCGTTTTGGTCTGATTACCAAACAAAAACGAGTCATCACGTCCAAAGGTATAAAACCCATAGGCACCTATAAGCATAGCTACTTATACCGATGGCTTTGAGGCAGTTTTTCACCCATCACAGGAGAGAGTTTTTGTATGACCACTACTGGGGTTTGTAAAGATTTGTTTGTTAAATATCTGGAAGATTTTTCCCTGCACAAACCCAATGAACTAAAGATACTCGTGATTGATAATGCTGCTTTTCATTCTACAAAAAACGTAGAGTTGCCGGAAAACATCATTCTTTTTCCTATTCCTCCGTATTGTCCCGAACTTAACCCCGCTGAAAGGGTTTGGGAGTGGATGAAGGATAAGATTGCCATGAAAATATTTGATACGTTAGGGACTTTAGAAAACAAAATAGACAGCCTTATAAAAACTGCTGAAAATGGTATCATTAAATCTTTAACAGGATATGAATTTTACTTAAATGCTTTTCATCGAGTTTTTAAAGGTTAAATGGTGTTAGGAAATTTTTTTGGATAGGTCGAGAGGGTAATTCCATAGTTTATCGAACCGTTTTCTTCGCTTTTTGATGAGTAATATTTTGACTTTTAGTCCAGTGTTTATTTTTT
>NZ_JBYVEB010000080.1:0-15014 GCF_058117085.1 Chryseobacterium sp. CG10_8
AAACCGCTTCACATTCTTGTGAAGCGGTTTTTTTGTTGGCTAAATGATGCTGACATCGCCTTCTTCTTCAATCGCGAGAAATCCCTTGATTTTTTTGATTTTCTCTGCATCTTTTTTTGTGCAATCGACAATGATGATGCTTATTGCGCTCAAAATTTGTTGAATTTCAATATTCAGCTCTTTCAGATGGTGAACAAAATTTTGTTCAGCTGATGGCTCAATTGATATTATCCACCGATTTTTCATGATTAAGGATTTATAGGAAACCTGATTGGGTATTTAATTTTTATCGGAGGATAAGCAATGAGTCTTGATTTGTTAGGTGCTTGCACTAATCCAGCTCCCATGTCTCTTGAGGGTAAAGATAATGGTTTTGCCGTAGATCTCAACTTATTCCACAAAGCGACTCCTCTCATTCCTGTTGCTTGAGCCCAAAGTGCCGCAATTCCTGCAACATGTGGTGTTGCCATACTGGTACCATTCATATTGGCATATTTTGTTGGTAATTTAGTTGAGGAAAAAACATTAACTCCTGGCCCGACAATGTCAACGGCTCCGTAAGACGGGAATTGTCCTCCATTCGAAAAGTAGGCAATATTATTATTAACATCAACAGCGCCAACAGCCATAATAGAAGGGCAATTGGCGGGGTGAGAAACAGCATTAATATATCCAGGTCTATTAGAATCATTTCCCGCTGCTGCTATAATTAAAGTGCCTTGATTAAGGGCTGTAGCTGCTGCATTTTCAAAAATTGTTGAATAACCAGCAGAAGTTATTTGAGCTCCCAAAGACATGCTTACAATAGAAACTCCGTTAGCTACTGCCCAGTTGATTCCAGCAAGGATTCTCCCGTCAGATCCTCGTCCAGAATTTGCAAGAACTTTACCGATATAAATTTGTGCATTATAATCAATTCCGTATCTTTCAATATTTCCAGCCGGTGAAATTGGGCCGCAGGATGTTCCGGTACAGTGGGTGCCGTGACCATGTCCGTCTTGAGTTGCTTCTCCATCAATAAAACTTTTATGGATGATTGCTCTTCCTGAGAAATCCGGATGATTAAAATCGAATCCTGTATCAAGAATAGCTACTTTGATTCCAGCTCCAGAGTATGGATTGGTGTAAGCAAAAGATGGTGGAATTACTTTTGTTGCTTTTAGTCCCCAAGTTGCTCCAACAGCACTAATGCCTGCGTCTTGATCGGCAATTTCTTGTAAGTTTTCATAATCCTCACTTTGATTAATTCCCAGTAATAGATCAGAAAAGCTGTTGATGGCATCTCGATAACCTTCAATATAGTTTTGAGTGTTTTCTTCTAATAAATGAATAGCATGAACGACCCTTTCTGGTTCGACGATCATTTTATTGTCCGATTCTAATGCAGAAATCATCCCCGCGTTCATTTTTGGATTTTCATTGACAATAGCGATCCCTAATTTGTCAAGGACGATCCCGTCTGTTTTTTCTAAATCTGATGCGGTAAAAAATTCGTTTTCAAACTCTGCGGAACTCTTCAGTTCAAGTCCCATCAATTCGTTCATTTGATTTTTGAAATCTTCAGTGTTACCTCCTTGTGGAATGAGTACAAGATAACGTCCTGTGAATTCTTCGTTTTCTAGATTTTTAACTTTTTTTGACATGGTATTTAGTATTTAGTCTTGCCTACTCTAATCGGTTTTCGGCTTCCCCGTTTTCAGTGCAAATTTATCACGAGTCCTTACGAAAAAAGTAAGGGTATAGCTGGTATTTGAATAGTGTTTTTCCCGAATTTTTATTCTATAAATATTAAAATGTTATTTAATTTGGTTAATTCTATGTTATATGGCAGGATTATTGTATTCTAGATAATACTTTTTGCAAAAAGCTCACAAACTAATAAGCATTATTTCAATTTGTTATTAATTAAAAAAATTGATTGTAATGAAAGATTTTCTAAACTTCCAAAATCGTTCTAATCTCGATGAGATTATTTTTGAAAATAGAAACAAAAGCTATGGTGCATATGTACTAAGAAATCAAGAAGGTTCTGTACTTCTGAAATCCATGTTTATTGGTGTTTCTTTCTTTGCTATTGCTGCGCTTGTACCTGTTGTAATGAATGTGTTGAAATCCGAGGTGATTGATGAAGAGTTTGTTTCACCATCAGTGATTGAACTTACCAATGTTGATGAAGGCATTGATGAACCAGTGACGCCAACCGAAGTGACTCCTCCACCAACAACGGTTGCGCAGTTTGATTCTAGGGTTCCAACGCCAACAAAAGATCCAACTATTCAAAAGCCTGCAGCTAATATCAATGATTATGACCGAGCAATTGCTGGGACTGATGATGTTGCTGGCCCCGAAACGACAACTTATCATCCGCCAATTGTTCTTCCACCAACGGTTCCTTCTGGTCCTAAAACTGATGTGTCTTCCGTGCCAACTGGTCCTCCTCCAATTGAAACAAAGGTGGAAGTAGAGGCCGATTATATTGGAGGTATCAATAAGTTTAGAGATAAGGTAATGAACAATATTGATACTGAAGATTATCAAGATATGGGTACCATCAAAACGGTTGTTAAGTTTGTTGTAGAAACCGATGGGTCTATTTCTCAGGTGGTCGCAAAGGGAAGCGATGCCAACTTTAATAAAGAGGCAGAAAATGCAGTAATAAAAGCTAAAGGTGCTTGGAAAGCAGCAGAGAAAGGTGGAAAAAAAGTAAGGTCTTACTTCCAAATTCCAATTACTATTAGAATAGAATAAAGTTAATTTTCCTATAGTTTTTTAATTATCCACAATAAATAAAAATTGTGGATAATTTTTTTTGTTCCTATTGTTTTAATATTCAAAGGTTTATATAGTTTAGCTTTTTTACTTCCCAGCTTAGAAACAAAAAAAATGTATTTTTGTGAATTAAATGAAAATTATGGCTAAAATCATTGGAATTGCTAATCAAAAAGGAGGAGTGGGTAAAACAACAACTGCAGTTAACTTAGCTGCGGCCTTAGGAGTTTTGGAAAAAAGAGTACTGATAATAGATGCAGACCCGCAAGCAAATGCGACCTCAGGATTAGGAGTAGAAGAAGTTCAGTTTTCTACCTATGATTTGTTGGAACATAGTAAGTCTGTTGAGGAAATTATTTGTAAAACCAGTTCGCCAAATGTTGATATAATCCCATCTCATATTGATTTGGTCGCAGCTGAAATTGAATTGGTTGACCAAAATCACAGAGAATACAAGATGAAGGAGGCTTTAGAATCTATTAGACCTAACTATGATTATATTATCATTGATTGTGCACCAAGTTTGGGACTAATTACAGTTAATGCGTTGACTGCTGCTGACTCGGTGATTATTCCGATACAGTGTGAGTATTTTGCGTTAGAAGGTCTTGGTAAGTTACTAAATACCATCAAAAATGTCCAGAATATTCATAACAATAATCTTGATATAGAAGGCTTGCTTTTGACCATGTATGACAGTAGGCTTCGCCTCTCCAATCAGGTTGTAGAAGAGGTCAATTCGCATTTTCCTGAGATGGTTTTTGAGACCATTATTAGTCGAAATGTAAGGTTGAGTGAGGCACCTAGTTTTGGTGAGAGTATTTTAAATTACGATGCAGAGAGTAGAGGAGCGATTCAATATATTCAATTAGCAGAAGAGGTTTTGCTTAAAAATGAAAATTTAGTAAAGAAATAGAAATTCACTTGCTATCGAAATTTCGCGAAATTGATAGTTGCTAGATGTATGTTGTAGGAAAAAGTGGTTTCAAATAATTAAAATCAGATAATGAAAGATAAAAAAAGAGCAATGGGACGAGGATTAGGGGCGATACTTAGCGCCGAATCCAAAGCTACCATTAACTCAGCTTCTGACAAGGGAGCAGAAAGATTTGTAGGTAACATTGTTGAGATAGCTATTGAAGACATTGTTCCTAATCCAACCCAACCAAGAACTCATTTTGATGAAAAAGCGCTTCAAGATTTGGCGCAGTCCATCAAGACTTTGGGAATTATTCAGCCTGTGACCTTAAGAAAGGAGGGCGAAAAGTTTGTCATTATCTCTGGTGAACGTCGATATAGAGCATCAAAATTAGCAGGACTAACTTCACTTCCGGCATATATTAGATTGGTTAATGACCAAGAAATGCTGGAAATGGCATTGGTTGAAAATATCCAAAGAGAAGATCTTGATGCAATTGAAGTAGCGTTAACATATCAAAGATTACTCGAAGAAATCGGTTTGACGCAGGAAAATTTGAGCCAGCGTGTCGGAAAGGAGAGAAGTACCATCACCAATTCTATTAGATTGTTGAGATTAAGCCCAGAAGTGCAAAATGCCATAAGAAGTGGTTCGATTTCGGCTGGTCATGGTAGAGCTATTATTTCTCTAGACAGTATAGAGTCGCAGGATCTGCTTTTCAAAAAGATTATTACGGAGAATCTTAATGTTAGACAAGCTGAGTTGCAAGCACAGCAGCTAAAGAATCCGACAAAAAAAGCACCAACTGAAAAAGTAATTCCTAATCATTTGAAGAAAGCTCAAAAGTCGCTTTCTGACGTTTTAGATATTAATGTAGAAATCAAAACTTCGTCTAAAGCCAATAAAGGTAAAATTATTCTAGACTTCAAGAATGAAGAAGAGCTAGAAAGAATTCTACAACACTTTACCTCATGAAGAATTTAGTTGTTCTTTTTCTGGTATTTTTTTCAGTTTGTTTTTTTGGACAAACCAAAAATGATACTGTTCTAGAGAAGAGAACAGTTTCCGCATCAACGGTTGTGGATGCAAAAAAATCAGCGGATGTTGTAGCTGAAATAGAAAAAGCAAATGCCCCTTCGAAACAAAAATATAATCCAACGAAAGCAGGATTGTATTCTGCTGTACTTCCTGGATTAGGCCAATATTATAATAAGAGGCTTTGGAAAGTTCCTATAGTTTGGGGAGCTATCGGTACCGGTGTTGGTATTACTTTGTGGAATCAAAAGCAATATAAAAAATATCGCAATGCCTTTGTGTCAGAACTCAATGGCCAAGATCATGAGTTCTCTCAGTACGATTATATCACTGCTGAAGTTCTTGGTAATGCTCAGGACAACGCCAAAAGACAGCGGGATTATGCCATTGCAGGTACAGCAGTAGTATATATTCTTAATATTGTAGATGCGGTAGTAGATGCTAATCTTTACGAGGGTAGACATGACCCAGACTTGGCAATTCAACCAACATTAATTGATCAGAAATACGAATTCCAAAAGACAACGCCAGGAATTAGTTTTACATTTAATTTTTAATAAAAAAGTATGAAAATAGCTATCGTAGGATATGGGAAAATGGGCAAAATCATTGATGAAATCGCTACCAAAAGAGGGCACGAAATTGTTGCAAGACTTAATGAGACTCCAACGAAAGATAATCTTAATAATCCAGATGTTGCCATCGAATTTTCTCAACCTGAAGTGGCTTATAATAATATCAAAAGCTGTTTGCAATTGGGTGTTCCTGTTGTCTGTGGTACAACTGGTTGGTTAGATAGTAAGCCTGAAATCGAAAAAATAGCAATCGAAAACAATACTGCATTTTTGTATGGTTCTAATTTTAGTTTAGGAGTTAATTTGTTTTTTGCTATTAATGAAAAATTAGCTCAATTAATGGAGCCATTTAATGAGTATAATATTCAATTAGAGGAGATACACCACATTCATAAGAAGGATGCACCAAGCGGTACTGCTATATCTGTTGCTGAAGGAATTATCAAAAATAATTCGAAATTTGATGCGTGGAAGTTGGATGAAACTATGGGGCATGAATTGGGTATTTTTGCAATTAGAGAGGACGAAGTTCCAGGAACGCACAGCGTTTTCTACCGAAGTGAAGTTGACGAAATCGAATTGAAGCATACTGCTTTCAATCGAAATGGTTTTGCTCTTGGAGCAGTGGTCTCTTCTGAATGGATTGTTGGGAGGACTGGAAATTTTGGAATGAAAGATGTTTTAGGACTGTAACAAATTAAGCATTAAACAAACTAATTTCTACAAAGAAAAAAATTACAAAGCATGAATTATTTCTTAACATACTCTTTCTATGTACTGATACTTTCCGTTTTGATGGGAGTTTCTACATGGAAATTATTCAAAAAGATGGGATACAATCCGCTGTTGGCTTTTGTTCCATTTTATAATTACTATTTAATTCTTAAAGAAACAGGTCATAGCAAGTGGTGGAGTGCGTTATCTTATCTACCTATTGTTGGTCCGATTATGATGTCCGTTTTTCACCTTTATTTAATGGGGAAATTTGGAAAAAGATCAGTTGGTGAAAGATTAATGACGGTGTTTTTGCCTTTCATCTATATGGCTTATGTTAATTACTCAAAAGATACAGAGGTTGAACAGCCAGTTGAAGAGTTTTATCTTTCTACAGAAGAAGTACCGAAAAAGAAGGATACCTTTTTGGGTTCAATCACTTTCGCGATAGTTTTTGCAACAATCATTCATGTATTTGTCACCCAGCCTTTTGGTATTCCGACAGGCTCGATGGAAAGAACTTTGTTGGTAGGTGATTTTCTTTTTGTTAATAAATGGAGTTATGGCTACAGAATGCCGATGAGGCCTTTAGCAATTCCATTTTTACAAAGCACGATTAAAGATACAGGGATTAAAAATAATCCAAAAGATGATCCGAAATCATATGTTGATGCGGTAAAATTACCTTATTTCAGAATTCCAACTGGAGGAGGTCCAGAAAGATATGATATTGTTGTATTCAATTATCCGCAAGATTCGGTTAATGTTGCAATTGATAGAAAAGATCCGTATGTGAAAAGATGTGTAGGGATTCCTGGAGATGAAATACAGTTTAAAGCTGGCAAATTATTAATTAATGGTAAGCCGGAAAAAATTCTTGGGGACGAGTATCAGCAGCATGCATATCATGTAGTGACTACTAGGCAATTGGACATCCCAGGTCTATATGAAAAATTTGGATTTCTTCCAGTAATTGAAAGACAAACAGAGGATGGCGGATTCTTTTACCGTTTTCAAGGCTTGACTGATGAAACAGCAAAAGTGATTGGCAAGATGGAAGAGGTTAAAAGTATGAATGAAGAAGTATATCCAAAAGAGGAAACAGCTGTTTCTTACAAAGTAGATTCTAACGGAGATCAAACCAAGAATATTGATTCAGCCCAATCTATTTTTCCTATTAATAGTGGTTATAATCAAGATTGGTACGGACCATTAAGAATCCCTAAAAAAGGTGATGTTGTCAAATTAGATCAAAAAACATTACCAGAATATCAATGGATTATTTCTGAGTACGAGCATCACCAACTCGAAAATAAGAATGGTAAAATTTTTATTGATGGTAAAGAAGCTAATCAATATACGATTCAACAGGATTATTATATGATGATTGGAGATAATAGAGATGCTTCTCTGGATGCTAGATTTTTTGGTTTTGTTCCTGAAGAGAATATTGTGGGTTCTCCTATGTTTACTTGGATGAGTGTTGAAGGACTTTTTGCTGATAAGTCAAGTGATTATCAACCCAACGGGAAAAAATTTAGATGGGATCGTATGTTTAAAGCGGCCAATACCGGTGAAAAAGAGAAAACATCTTACTGGTGGTTAGCGGTCTTAGTGTTGATCGTATTTTTCGGATGGGATTATATTAGCAAATTCTTCAAGAAAAAGAAAGAAGAAGAGTAACTGTTGAAAATTGTAAAATTTTGATTAAGACGTTATTACCTATATTTTATTTGCCTCCAATTTCTTGGTTTTCTGAGTTTGTCAAAAGTGATCAGGAGGTGATTTTGGAGCAATTTGAAAATTTTCCAAAGCAGACTTATAGAAATCGTGCAAATATCTTTGGAGCCAATGGAAAATTGTCTCTTATCATTCCTATAGCGCATACAGGAAGTCGCATGATGAAAGATATACAGATTTCGTATGCTGAAAATTGGCAGAAATTACATTGGAAATCCATTAAAACAGCCTATCAAAGTTCACCGTATTTCGAATTTTATGAAGATGGTTTAGAGCATTTATTTCTAACGGAAGATCGCTTTCTTGTTGATTTCAACCTCAAAGCAATTGAGACCCTTCAGCAGATTTTAAAAACCGATGTGGGTTTTGGTTTAACTACGTTATTTGAGAAAGAGTTTTCAGGCAATGATTTAAGAAATCAATTTTCTGCAAAGTCCGAATCTACGTACGAAATGGATTTTTATTATCAAACTTTTTCCGATAAATTAGGATTTATCAAAGACCTTTCGGTATTAGATTTGATTTGCAACCTTGGTCCGGAATCGAAAAGTTATTTATCTAATTTGTAACATTTTTTACATGAAGAAATTATTAGTAGCAGCATGGTTGATGTTTAGCTGTAGTTTCGCTATGGCTCAGGAAAAAAATAATGTTGATCCAATGTTAGATAAAGATCTAATGACTTGGTATCATAAGGATTTTTCTACCAGCAAAGTTTATGGTATTAATACACAGAATGCGTATAAATATTTGGAATCAAAAGGATTGAAGCCAAAAACAGTTGTGGTAGGAGTACTTGATGGAGGAGTAGAAGTGGATCATCCTGGATTGAAGAAAAATATGTGGACTAATCCTAATGAAGTCCCTGAAAATGGAAAGGACGATGATAACAATGGTTACATTGATGATATTCATGGATGGAATTTTATAGGTGGTGTTTCTGCTGATGTAGGCATTGATAATATGGAGGTCACTAGAGTTCTAAGAAAGTACAAGCCATTGTTCGAAGGGACTAATTCGACGGTTAATAAAGCTAATCAAGCTAGTATGCCTGCAGAGTTTTTGATGTACCTCGATTGTAAGCGAATTTTTAATAAGGATGCGATAGAAGCAAAGCAAAGTTTTCAGACTTATACTATGATTTATAATTCAATTCCTAGTTTAATTAAGCTTTTAAATGGTAATCCTTTAACAGTAGAAACTCTGGCTACTATTAAGCCTGTAACTCAAGAGGATGCAAGGAATTTTGAAGTACTCAAAAGTTTGATTAATGATAAGGAGTTGACTGGAAGCGCAGCAACTGAACTTGAACGCAAGTTGAATGAAAAAATGAAATCCGCAATAGATTATTTTGAACCGATGGTTCAAAAGCAATTTAATCTCGATTATGATACGCGACAAGATATTGTTGGAGATAATTATGATGATTATAATGAAAAAATCTATGGAAATAATCATTATGAAGGTCCGGATGCATCACATGGTACTCATGTAGCGGGTATCATTTCAGGGCTTCCTCATGATAGTGAAGTGCAATACGGAGTAGCGTCCAAAGTTGCTAAGATAATGACTGTGAGAACAGTACCGGATGGAGATGAAAGAGATAAAGATGTTGCAAACGCAATTCGCTACGCTGTAGATAACGGTGCAAGGATTCTTAATATGAGTTTTGGTAAGCCCGTTTCGCCTGGAAAAAGTGTTGTTTGGGATGCTTTGCAATATGCTCAAGATAAAGGGGTTCTTTTAGTAAAAGCGGCAGGAAATGATAATAAAGATGTTGGAGTAGATCAGCAGTTTCCAACTAATTATAAAAATGTATCAGATGAGAAACCATTTGTTAACAATGTTTTAGTTGTTGGTGCTAGTACTCGAGATCCTGAATTTTTGAGGGCTGATTTTTCAAATTATAATGGAAAAATTGTTGATGTTTTTGCGCCTGGAACTGAAATCTTTTCGACAATACCAGATGGTAAATATAAATATGAGCAGGGAACATCGATGGCATCTCCAGTTGCTGCAGGAGCAGCGGCCGTATTATTAGCCTATATGCCTTCTTTGACACCATCCCAAATCATAGAATCTCTAGTTAATACAGCCAATAAGTCAGAAGTTAATGCGATGCTACCAACTAATACTAATAATCGTTTTGATATGATTTCAAGGGCTGGAGGAGTCATTGATTTAAGAAAAGCGGCTGAGTACGCATTTACTAATTTTTATCAGAAAAGTCAGCCTGTCAAAGCTGTTAAACCTGTCAAAAAGGGAAAGGTGAAAAAATAAATAGCATATTTTTATATAAGTCCAATTTTATTGGACTTTTTTTTCTTTTTAGGTGTATTGGCACAATTTTTTAATTAACTTTAGAGTAAAATTTTTACTATGAAAAAGCTATTATTTGCAGGAATTTTTGCTACAGCAATTTTAACTTCCTGTTCTTCAGTGAAGAAAGCTGAGACCGCACAGAGTAACCAATCCGAATTTATGAAGTTAAAAGGAGATTGGGAAATCGTAAGTATTGACTATGACAAAAGCTTTAAAATCAAGCCTTTTGATGAAGGAGCAGACGTTAAATGTTTTATTGGAAGTTATTGGAGATTAATTCCTAATAATAATTCTGGCGCTTACACTTTGAAAGGAGGAGGAAATTGTCCAGAACGAACTCAGCCAATTAAATTTGAGGTAAAAGATGGAAGTACTTTTCTTTTTAAGAAGATAACTGATGGAGAAAAAGCAAAGAATGTTGCAGCTGGTTATGAGTTAACAGTGGTTAACAAGGCCATAGATCAATTTTCACTTCAGCAGAATGTACCTTTTAATGGAGAGAACGTGAAGGTAACTTATAATTTCCAAAGGACTGGAGTTGTCATTAAATAAACTATTAAAAGAATTAAAATGAAACTTAAAAATAAATATTTAGGTGTCTTACTTTCCGCAGGAATAGTATTGACAGGTTGTGAAGCAGTTCAGAACTCTAATAGTGAACAAAAAGGAACAGCAATTGGTGCAACAGCAGGAGCTGTATTAGGAGGTGTCCTAGGAAATAACATTGGAAAAGGAGGGAATGCCCCTGTAGGAGCTGTCCTTGGAGGTGTTGTAGGAGGTGTTGTTGGTAACCGAATCGGTCATAAAATGGACAAGCAAGCGAAGGAAATCAAAGAAACCCTTCCTGGTGCTGAAGTTGAAAGAGTTGGTGAAGGTATCAAGATTACCCTTGGTGAAAACATGGTTAATTTTGGTTTTGATTCTTCTAATTTGACTACAGCAGCTAAAGCTAATCTTGATAAATTGGCCGAGGTGTTGGCTAATAATCCTGATACTAACATTAATATTTATGGTCATACGGATAGCAAAGGTACCGACGAATATAATAAGTCATTATCTGAGAGAAGAGCAAATTCAGTGAAGTCTTACTTGATTTCTAAGGGTATTGCAGCTTCTAGAATGTTCCCAATGGGAGTTGGTGAAGCTGAACCAATTGGAGATAATAATACAGAAGCGGGAAGAGCTCAAAATAGAAGAGTTGAATTTGCTATTACAGCGAATGAAGAGATGATTCAGGATGCTCAACAAGGTCAGTAATCAATATGATATAACTCTCATAATAACAAACCGCTTCGGCGGTTTTTTTCATTAATATTCCTTATTTTTGCAAAAGTTTTTTTAAAACATGATGAAATTTGTAAAACTTCTACGAGTAGAACAATGGGTCAAGAATTTGTTTGTTTTTCTTCCTCTATTTTTCTCCGGTAATATCAATAATCCTGATTTATTCCTAAAAAGCGTTTTTGCTTTTATAATATTTTCTCTTGCAGCTTCTTGTATCTACATAATAAATGACTATTCTGATATTGAGTCAGATAGGAAGCATCCTGAAAAGAAAAATAGGCCTTTAGCAAGTGGAGCTATTTCAAAGTCTATGGCGATAGTAATTTTAGCAACATTAGTTTTGTTAGATATTGCTTTGATTCTTTTTGCTCAATCTCACTTTGGAATTCACTTATCCAAATTTGCCAGTATTATTGTTTTTTACTTCGTAATGAATTTAGCTTACACTTTCAAGTTAAAACATGTTGCCATCATTGATGTTTGTATTATTGCGATTGGTTTTGTACTAAGAGTCCTCGCGGGAGGTTACATTACTGGGATTTATATTTCACAGTGGGCAATCTTATTGACTTTTGTTTTGGCATTAGTTTTGGCACTTGGTAAAAGAAGAGGAGAACTTATCAATTCTCAAATTTCAGGAAAAACAAGGAAAGCTCTAGATGGCTACAATGTTCAGTTTGCAGATATAGCTTTGTCGATTTCTGTAACATTAGCTATTGTAAGTTACATGATGTTTACGGTAACCTCTGATGTACAGCAAAGATTTGGGGTGAAAGTTTTTTACACTGTTATTTTTGTTGTTTTTGCCTTTTTGAGGTATTTGCAGCAGACTCTGGTGTATAACAGGACAGAGTCTCCAACCAAAATTATTTATAAAGATAGATATATACAGTTGACAATTATCCTTTGGATTTCCACCTTCTTATATCTGATATATGACATGCAATTTTAAATAATATGAAACCGAATTTTATTCAGAAAGTGACCAATTGGGGGAATTACCCAGTGGTAGAGAAAGAGATGAAATCAGAAGATTCTCTTGCTCAGATTAAGGAATTCGTAAGAGAAAGTAATGAAGTTGTCGCTCGAGGAAATGGACGGTGTTACGGCGATGCTTCATTGGCGGAGCATATTTTTTCTACCAAAAAGTTAGATAAATTTATAAGCTTTAACCGCATTGACGGAATCATGGAATGCGAATCAGGTGTTCTACTTTCAGATATATTAGAAATTACGGTACCACAAGGATATTTCCTTTATGTGACTCCAGGAACCAAATTTATTTCTGTTGGGGGTGCAATAGCTTCGGATGTTCATGGTAAAAATCACCATTCCGAAGGTTGTTTTTCTGAATATGTAATCGACTTCAAATTATTGAATGAAAATGGCGAAGTCATCAATTGTTCTCGCGAAGAAAATTCAGATATTTTTTGGGCAACTATAGGAGGAATGGGGCTTACAGGTATTATTCTTTCAGCAAAATTCAAATTAAAAAATATAGAATCCGTTTTTATTCGTCAGGAAAGTATCAAGGCGGAGAATCTTGACCAAATTTTTCAATTATTCGACGAAAGTGAGGATTGGACTTATAATGTAGCTTGGATTGATTGTCTACAAAAGGGTAAAAATATTGGACGTTCTATCATGATGAGAGGAGAACATGCTTTTGCTCATGAACTTCCAGAAAAGTTCCGTAAAGAGCCCCTGAAGGTTGCCAAACAAATGAATCCGACCGTTCCTTTTTATTTTCCAAACTTTGTTTTGGGAACATGGAGTGTTAAGATTTTCAACTGGTTGTACTATGGAAAACAGACCAAGAAGCAAATCAACAATTTTGTAGATTATAATACCTTCTTTTATCCGCTTGATTTTGTTAATGAATGGAACAAAATCTATGGCAAAAAAGGATTTATCCAGTATCAAATGGTAATTCCAAAAGAAAAAGGAAAGGAGGGAATGAGAAGGATTCTCGAGACAATTGCTAAGAGTGGAAATGCATCTTTTCTTGCTGTATTGAAGCTTTTTGGGAAAGATAATCCACAAGCCTACAATTCTTTTCCAAAGGAAGGTTATACTTTAGCACTCGATTTCAAAGTCAATAAAGGTTTGAAAAAACTGGTCGAAAAATTGGACGAAATCGTTGAGGAATTTGGTGGACGCATTTATCTTACCAAAGACAGCATGAGTAAATCATCTTTAACTAACTATTTGAAAAATGTCGATAACCCAAAATTCGTTTCATTACAACACAAGCGAATTATTAAAGGAAGTTCGATGAATTAAATATGATTTTGGTACCCTTTGGTACTCAAAACAAAGTCAAAAAACATAAATTATGATTGTTTTAGGAAGTAATTCGGAAGTTGCACAGGCTTTTGTAGAAAAAATGTTGAAAGAAGGAGAAAGGTTCGAGAAGATATATCTTCTTACATCCAATCCAGAGACCACGGAAAAATTTGCAAGACATTTGGATGTTAAATACGTGCAGCAATCCGAAATTATAGAAGTGGATATGTTGAAGGATATCAATTTTAGCGATTTGAAGAACGTTAATTCTAACCTACTTTTCTGTGCTACAGGATATCTTGGACAAGGTACGGAAGAAGGTCTGTACGATCTTCAGAATACGCAAAAAATTATAGATATCAATTATTCTAAATTAATACCTTTGATTAACTACTTTGCTCAAAAGATGGAAGCTAAAAGAGCAGGGACTATCATTGGACTATCTTCAGTAGCTGGAGACAGAGGAAGACAGAGTAATTTTATATATGGAAGCGCAAAAGCAGGATTTTCGGCATATTTAAGTGGACTTAGAAACTACCTTTTTAGCAAAAAAGTTCATGTTTTGACGGTCAAACCAGGATTTATGGCTACCAAAATGACTGATGGACTTCCGCTTAATCCAAAATTAACTGCAACACCTAAACAGGCTGCTGCAGGCATTTATAAAGCATATAAGAAGAAAAAAAATGTTGCTTATGTGTTACCTATTTGGGGATTGATTATGCTAATTATAAAACATATTCCAGAATTTTTATTCAAAAAAATGAAACTTTAAAATGAAAAAACTATATTGCTTCGATTTTGACGGGACGCTTACGAAGAAGGATACGATGTTCCTTTTCTTGCGTTTTTATGACCATGCGAAGTTTCGAATGCAATTTGCGCTTCATACGCCACTGTTTTTTTTATTAAAAATGAAATTAGCAGAGCCAGAAAAGGTGAAGAAAAGTTTTATTGCCTCGATTCTTAAAAACGAAAGTCAAGAAAAAATCGAAAAAAAAGCGACTCAGTTTTTTGAGGAGTATTACCCAGAATTGATTAGGGAAAACGCTTTGGATTTTATTAAAAACATTGATAGAGCCAACACGGAGTGTTTTCTTGTAACAGCATCTTTGGATATTTGGGTAAGACCATTTGCGGAGAAATTTGGTATGAAGCTTTTGGCTACTAAAGCGGAATTTCGAGATGGTAAGTTTACTGGTGAATTTGCCAGTAATAACTGCAATGGAAAGGAAAAAATAGAAAGGATAAAAAAAATAATAGGTGACAGAAGATTTGATAAAACAATAGCTTTCGGGGATACATCTGGTGACCGACCGATGTTGAACTGGGCAAATGAAAGTTACTATCGTTTTTTTCAATAAATTTTT
>NZ_JBYVEB010000081.1:0-14995 GCF_058117085.1 Chryseobacterium sp. CG10_8
TTACTTATTATAAAATCGAAAAAAATTAACAACAATAGATCAAATATTCAATGCGTTTCCGAGAAAAAACATTCAGAAGAAGATCTCTAGAATTCCTAGTTGTATAAAAGAATAATCAAATTAGAATTGGTAAAAAAGGTTCAACTCGAAGTTCAAACTTAATCTCGAATGCGAGCCTGATCTCCAATTGCCCATTTCTGTACTAAAGTCATCTGGCGGTGGTAATGACGCTTCTTGATTGATTACATTAGTATATTTGTTATTGACATAACAATATCCAAATCCCGCTTTGGGAATGAAACCAAATCGAGAATGTCCAAAATTTACTTTAATGCCATAATTCAGATTAAATCCAATTTTATCTTTTGCAAAATCAGCCGATTCAAAATCGTAATATTTGTCATCGATATAATAATGCGAATGGTCATAATCTCCCTTTGTACTAATATAAAAAGGTTGTACAGATACGAACTGCTTTACCTTTTTATCAGGAAAAATATTGTAAAAAAGTTCCGGTCTAATGGAGAAAGAAGAATAATTATTTAACTCCAATTGATAAGGAGACATGGACTGAGAACCATAACCAAGTTGCAATCCAACCATCCAAGGATCATTTAATTGAGCCACAAAACCCATTTCATAACGAAAATTGAAAAGAATTGACGCTGGATTAACTGTAATTAGATTCTTCCGTTCCTGATTCTGCGCTCTGAGACTAATCGAACCCCAAATGACAACAAACAATGCAAATTTTCTTAACATAAAAAATGTGTTTTATTATGCAAATATACATTTATTGTCAAATAATTACAAACATTAAATCCCTATCTCCACCTGAAATCTCACATACCAATTATCCTTTTTTCTACCATCAAAATACTCGAAATCATTTTTGCTAAATTCCATTTGAGCTTTGAAGTTATGCTCCCAAATATACTTGGTAACCCCTAAAGACATTTGATTCATTTTTGGCTGATAGGTAGCGATTTCGGTACTAGGCTTCATATAGGAATTACGAGCAATTACTGACCAGTTTTTAGGAAAAGTATAACTTAATGAAACATCATATCCTTGTCCTTCAGCAACGTATTTGAAATCGGTAATATCATCTGGATTGTAAGAAAAAGCAGACGAATTAGGAGTATTACGATTCATATAAGATGCCATAAAAGACCATCCGTTATACTTCAACATAGCATCAGCTAAAACTGCGCTCAAATCCTTTTGGTCAAACATAAGACTACCAGTTTCTCCCGCCAATCTTCTCGCTTTTTTATTATAATGATATGTTCCGCCAAGGTAAACTTTTGGCGTTGCTTCTCTCATCAAATCTCCTTCAAAATACTCTCCACCTTTTTTGAAAGCCCCAAAAGGAAATAACTCCAATCTCCCCGTATAAGCCAAACCATTATCTTTGGTCTGCGTCCAGTTACGACCTTCACCAGTGGTTATCGCTGTTTTGATGTTAAAACCAAAATCGGACTCACTGTGGCTCTTCAGATAATACGCTTGAAGTCCAAAATCACGGTCTATATTAAAGATCCCATTGTTAATTGTACGGTCGGTTAATTCTAAAGCTCCTGAAGAATTCACTCTTTGACGGTTTCCAGGAAGTTTGGTCTGTCCAAATCCAAAACTAAAATTTTTGTTCGGGACATAAAAAACAATCGCATCTCTAATAATATTAAGGTCGCCTTCATCTTCTAAGGGACCTACATCTTTGGGCGCAAACGACAATTGAATCGCATATTTGAATTTTGGATTCCCGACGTAACCATCAAATCTTAATCTTAGTCTTCTAATCATCGCCTCGTAAGAGGTTTCATCTTCTTCCCGTAACATTTCGATTCTGTTTTGCATTCGAAACCTTATATTCAATTGATACAAACTATCTGGGGAGGTAATTCCTACTCCTTTACCAAAATTATAGTAAGGTAAAGCTTCAAGTTTAAATTGCTGATTATAATCTGTCTCCCCTTTTTCCTGAGCAAATAAAAAACACGTAAAACCAAGTAGGATTACTGAAAGTAACTTTTTCATAAAACTGATGGAATTTTAGATAATATTAAGCTCTTTACCTACCTTTTCGAAAGCTGCAATCGCTTTATCCAAATGCTCTCTTGTATGAGCAGCAGAAAGCTGGACTCTAATTCTTGCTTTTCCTTTTGGAACAACTGGGTAAAAGAAACCAATCACATAGATTCCCTCATCCATCAATTTTTCAGCCATTTTTTGAGCCAAAGGTGCGTCATATAGCATCACTGGAACAATCGCTGCATCTCCATCAGGAATATCAAAACCTTTTGCCTTCATTTCTGTACGGAAATAATTAGCATTCTCCATTACTCGGTCTCTTAAAGAAGTGTCATTAGCAATTAGATCCAAAACCTTCATCGCAGCACCCACAATCCCTGGTGCTAAAGAATTAGAGAACAAATATGGTCTTGACCTTTGGCGCAGCATGTCTATAATTTCTTTTTTTCCTGACGTAAACCCTCCTAAAGCTCCACCCAAAGCCTTTCCAAGCGTAGAAGTAATAATATCTACTCTTCCCATGACTTCATTAGCTTCATGAGTTCCACGTCCTGTTTTTCCAATAAACCCAGTTGCGTGAGAATCATCCACCATCACCAATGCATCATATTTCTCCGCCAAGTCACAAACTCCTTTCAAATCTGCAACAATTCCATCCATGGAGAAAACACCATCGGTCACAATAATTTTGAAACGGTGTCCTTCTTCAGAAGCTTTAATCAATTGAGCTTCTAAATCCTCCATATTATTATTCTTATATCGATATCTCGCAGCTTTACACAATCTAACTCCGTCGATAATAGAAGCATGATTCAACTCATCAGAAATGATCGCATCCGCTTCAGCAAAAAGAGGTTCGAAAACACCTCCATTGGCATCAAAACAAGCAGCGTATAAAATCGTATCCTCCAATCCAAGGAAATTAGAAATCTTAGCTTCTAGTTCTTTGTGAATATCCTGAGTTCCGCAAATGAATCTTACTGATGACATGCCATATCCATGAGAAGCAATCGCATCTTGAGAAGCCTTCATCACTTCTGGGTGATTAGAAAGACCCAAATAATTATTAGCGCAAAAATTCAGCAGTTTTTTTCCATTAGCTTCGATTTCGGCACTTTGTTGAGAAGTAATGATACGTTCTCTCTTGTAAAGTCCGTCGTTATCGATGTTTCGAAGTTCTTGTTGAAGATGATTTAGAAAGTTCTGAGAAATCATGAATTTTGAATTTTAGGTTTGTCAAATTTAATCAATTTATTAAGATTTGGATATTCGAATTAACATTTGAAAAAAAATTCAAAGGTCAACGTTATCTCATAAAAAAAGTCCAAATAATTTGGACTTCGTTTATCATTTTTTCAAAAATTTAAGATGTTGTTGCTCGACAGAAATAACATACATTCCTGGAACAAACTCCGAAATATTAATCGGTTGCCCTACTTCACATACTCCAGCTTTTACTAATTTCCCATCTGCAAAATGAATTTGATAATTGGCTTTATCCTTCAACCCTTTTACAAAAATTTGGTCGCTAGCTGGATTAGGATAGATTTCAAATTCCGTTGGTGTCACTTCCTTCACATTCAAATTTGTGTTTTGAGAAACCGTTGAATTTCTTTCTAGAATTTGGTACTCATAATTAAACTGTACGCTAGACACCGTAAAGTTATTAACCGAAACCGTAAAAGTTTGATTATTGGAAGTATTCTCCAAACGAAGCAGCTGTGTCTCGCCATTAGTTCCTACTAATTTAACTGGCAAAGGCATTTCGAAAAAGCTAACAGAAGCATGACTTTGAGCCTGATTCACTCTAAAAGTAATCGATGTAGGACTCGTTTGATTCCATTCAATCGTGTAAGTTGGATATCCTTCTCCATAAATCCAATCCGCAAAATAACCTGTAAAATCCTGACCAGTTGACAATAACAAAGAATTATTGAAATCAGAAGTCGAAACGTAGTTATACGCCAAATTAGGACGTGCATGATATTCTTTAATCGCTTGATAAAAGGCTGCATCTCCTAAAATCCATTTCAACATTCTCAATACATAACCTCCCTTAGTATAAGAAAGTCGTCCACTGAAAATTGCTCCAATGCTGCTCAAATTAGCCTCTGCCACATAAGTACTTCCACCAACCGCACTCGTGATATAATTTTTCTGATTGGCTAAGTAAGATAAAAAATCTGTATTGGTCATCAATAAATACTCATTGGCAAGATGTTCACCAAATGTAGCGAAACCTTCATTGAGCCAAATATCATTCCATGTTTTACAAGTAACTTTATCTCCAAACCACTGGTGCGCCAACTCATGAGCAATCACATATTGCCCCCATCCACTCATGGAAGACATTGTCTGATGCTCCATACAAGTTCCATTAAAATTGAACTCCATATGTCCATATTTTTCATTTCGAAACGGATATGGACCCAAATAATTTTCGAACAAAACCATACATTGCTTTGTCCATTCAATATTACTCATAACACCGGCATTCGTAGTACTCGAACTGTAAACATAGTTAACAAAGGGGAAAGGTGGCGAACCGATGACATCATTATAAATATCAAAATCTGTAATCGCTAAAGCAACCAAATATGCAGTGATGGGATATTGCGTTCTCCAAAATGTTAATTTTTGACCACTTGGTAAGGTGGTTACTGACATCAAAGTTCCGTTAGCAGCAACATCGTATGCCGAAGGTGTTGTAATTTTAAAATCAAATTTTTCGATTTTATCATTCAAACTTTGCTTCGTTGGAAACCAATCTTGAGCTCCATAAGGTTCTGAAAGCGTTGACAAAATCGGGACCGAGTTTTGGGTTGAAGTCCTAAAAGATCCGCTGGACATATCAGGCGCACCAGAATAGCTTATCGTAAGCGAGTCCAAAACATTAGCTGAAAGTGAGGATGTAAAATCGATTTTAATTTCCTTGGTCGATAATTGCTGAAAGTTCAGATTAGTCCCATGATAACTTACTTGTGAAACGGTTAGTTGATTAGTAAGGTCAAAGTAAATGCTAGACATACTCTGATTGGGAATAAAATGCGATGTCACACTTCCAGAAATCTGAAAAACAGCTGGATTAAGTGTCACATCCATTCTTTGGTATCTCAAATCATAATTTAAAGTATTAGGATTAACATTATATGTTGTCATCCTTTGATAATTTCTCATTTCATTCTGGATCAGTCGCTCTCTTTCTTGATATGCATCACCGATAAATTGCCCAAAACAAACTGTGGAAAATAGAAATTGAATTACAAAAAAATAAAATTTATTCACTCTTAAAAATTTTGATTAAAGATAATAAAAAAACCTTTCCAAATGGAAAGGTCTTCTCTATACCGTAATTGTTGTTTATAAATTAAAAGCCGGCTCTAATATAGCTTCAATCTTGCTTTTTACCTGATTAACCGATCCTCCATAGTTATTAATCAAAATAGAAAACACCAAAGTCTTTCCATTATTAGTCTTGATATAACCCGCGAGAGTTTTGACTTTATTTAGAGTTCCGGTTTTTGCAAAAACCTTACCGTAACCAGTACCAGAAAACATAAACTTAAGCGTTCCTGACTGTCCTCCAATCGGTAAAGAATCAAAATAAGTATTATAATATGGCGTCTTCATTAACGACGTTAAGAACTTAACCTGTGCAATCGGCGTCACTTTATTTTCTCGAGAAAGTCCACTTCCATCTTGATAGGCAAGCCCATTTAAATCAAATCCTACATTTCCTAAATGTTCCATTACCACAGTTCGTCCAGTTTCTTTTGACTGATCTCCCCTTTTCTGGAATCCTACCATCTTCAAAAGTGCCTCAGCAAGGCTATTATCACTCCTTTGATTGGTATCATGTACAATATCCGCCAACATTGGCGAGGTATAAGAAGTAATCACTTTTCTTGGTTCAGGATTAAGATCTGCCATTCTTGTCACCACTTTTCCTGTTACAGATACACCTCTTTTAATCATATTGGTACGAAAAGAGTTCGCTAAATAAGCAGGTGCATCAGGAAGTTTTGTCGTAAAATCTGTTCCAACAAACTCATTAGCAAAAACCATCTTGTTAACGTAAGGTGAGATATAATAGAATCTTCCTACTTCTGATTTAGAGGAATTAGATTTGGTAATTAATTTTTCTTGTCTCGCATCAATATCCTTGGTAGTCCCAACAGGAAGATAGTAATCGCTTTGTTCTAACCAAACAATATTCTCTGGAAGTTGTGCTCCTTTATTGTTTTTAAAGAAAGCATTTTGAATAATGATATCTCCATTAACTTTTTTAACACCTTTTTCCTCCTTTAAAGCATAGATAAAATCATTGACGATTTGACCATATGTTGAAGCACCAGCCTTTCCTGTCCCCAAAGAAGGATCTCCACTACCAACAATATAGATATTTCCGTTAAGAACTCCATTTTCATCAATTTCACCAGAATATTCTAACTGAGTTACCCAACGAAACTTCTCTCCAAGAAGATTCATTGCTGTTTCTGTTGTTAAAATTTTGGTTGTTGAAGCAGGAATTAATGCAGATTCTTCGTTATAAGAGCTTACAATTTTTTTGGTTTTTGGGTCGTACAATACAAATCCCCAATTTGCATTTTTAAGAACCGGGTCGCTTTTTAAAGTATTAAGATTAATATCAACCAACTCCATTGGAGTAA
The DNA here is from genome assembly GCF_058117085.1 of Chryseobacterium sp. CG10_8. Classification (NCBI taxonomy): domain Bacteria; kingdom Pseudomonadati; phylum Bacteroidota; class Flavobacteriia; order Flavobacteriales; family Weeksellaceae; genus Chryseobacterium; species Chryseobacterium sp. CG10_8. The sequence goes on from NZ_JBYVEB010000081.1 coordinate 6,705, forward strand.
GAAGACTCTTCTCCGCTACAACTGGTGCTGTAGCTGTGTTAGTCAACTGGTTGTCATACATCTGAGGATATTGTTTTGCAGAGGTGGTCGTCTGTGCACTAACCAACCCCGAAACCAATAAAGCGGCTCCTAAAAAATATTTCTTTAGTGTTAACATCATATTTGTGAGGTTACTTTCAATTACTTTTACAAAATTAACTTGTGTTTTTATTGAAATTTTAAAAATACTCAGGTTTCAAAAATAATAATATTTATTAAAAATCAGCACTTTACAAAGATTAAATAAAGTGAAGTTCTGTTAAATTATGTTAAAAGTCGACAAAAACGTCTAATTTAACGCTCTGATAGGCTGTGACTTCACGAAACTCTTCAATACTTTTAACGACAAAATCTTTATAAATATTGTAATTCCTTCCGCGCGGAAGTTTCAGTAAAATCTGAAATTGATATAAAGTCTTCAGTTTGAAAATCGAAGATCTCTCTGGCCCAAAGACACATTCTCCAGGTAAATATTTTCTTAAAATAGAAGCTAAAAATTGGGAAGACCGATCGACTTTGGTTTCTTTTCGATGCTTTAACTCAATAAAAATCAGCTTGGTGTATGGTGGATAATGAAACTTCTTTCTTTCGTCTAAGAAGTAGGAATAAATTTTTTCTTCGTCCTTTTCTTTGATTAACTGAAAAAGTGAATGTTGCGGATTGTATGTTTGGATCAACATTTTTCCATTCCCCGAACTTCTGCCAGCTCTACCAGAAAGTTGAGTAATTAACTGATAGGCTCTTTCTTCTGCCCGAAAATCAGGAATATACATCAAATGATCTGCTCGAGGAATCGCCACCAATTCGATATGGTCAAAATCCAAACCTTTGGAAATCAATTGTGTCCCAACAATGATATTGGTTTCTTTTTGCTCAATTTTTTCGTACAACTTTTCGTATGCAAATTTCTGGCGCATGGCATCAACATCCATCCTATCTACTTCCATCATTGGAAAATATTGGTGAAGTTCCTCATGGATTTGCTCAACACCAACCCCTTTTTCATTAAGATTTTCTGAGTGACATTTGGGACAAAACTTTGGCTTGGAAGATTTCTGACCACAATAGTGGCATTTGAGCTCATTTGTTGATTTGTGGTACGTCATTACGACATCACAATTGGAGCAATAGATAGCATTTCCACAACTTTCGCACTCGACGACATTGGCGTAACCACGACGATTATGCAGTACCATAACCTGATGATTTTGCTCTACATTTTCCTGAATTCTTTTCAATAATTCTAAAGAAAAATTTCCTTTCACTTGCTTGGTATCACGCTCCTTTTTGAAGTCTATCAACTCATAATCAGGAATCCCAACCCCACCGAAACGCTCCTTCAAAGGAACATAAGCCAATTTTCCACTTTGAGCAGCAAAATAACTCTCCAATGATGGTGTCGCAGAACCCAATATCACATGTGCTTGATGAAACTGTCCAAGGATTAATGCTGCATCTTTTGCACTGAAATAGGGCGAAACATCCTTTGGCTTGTATGCGTAATCGTGCTCTTCATCAACCACAATTAATCCGAGATGATCAAAAGGGAGAAAAAGCGCATTGCGTGTACCAATAATAATCTTTAAACTTCCGTTTTTTATTTTTTTCCAGACTTCTACCCTTTCAAAATCAGTTAATTTCTGGTGATAAAAACCTAAAATTTTACCGTACTTTTTTTCGAGACGCTGGGTGAGTTGCTTGGTTAAAGATATTTCTGGAACCATCACCAAAACTTGCTGATCCACCTCCACTGTTTCGTGAATTTTCTCCAGATAAAGATGGGTCTTTCCAGAAGAAGTTACTCCATGAAGCAATACATTTTTAACTTCTTTGAAGGCAGTGTTAATTAAATTATTTGCAGTAATTTGGCTTTCTGACAACTGATCCAATTCTTCAATTTCACCTTCATAAAGGTTAAGACGATCTTGTTCTAACTTGTATTCTTCAACCAAATCGCGTTCAATCAAAGATTTCAACTGAAGATTATTATAAAGTCCGCCCTCCAAAAGTTCGGATTTTCGAATTGGCTTTTCTGGATTTTCCTTTTCCTCAGTGAAAATTGTGAGAAAGAGTTCCTTTTGCTTTTTGGCTCGATTAAGGTCACGAAGAATTTCAGTCAAATTACTTTCAACATAACTCAAGTTTTTTAATCTCACATAGGCAATCTCTTTAACCTTATAAGTTTCCCTAATTTTTTCGTCAATCTCAATATACTGAAAGTCAATCAAGGAATTGATCGTTTTGATGATATCTTTTTTAGGAATAAATGCTTCGATATCCGATAAATTCAAGACTTGTTGAACTTCCAAAGCTTCGATTAAGTGCATCTCATGCGCATCAAGATTCCCAAAATCAATCTTAATATTGGGTTTGAGTTTGAGATACGTTTCGCTTTCTAACTTCAACGAAGAAGGAATTGCAAAACGGTAAATTTCGCCCAAATTACAGAGATAATAATCTGCCAACCAATGCCAAAACTTGAGTTCCTGAAGTGGTAAAATCGGTGTTTCGTCAAGGATAGAAACAATTTCCTTTGGAACAAAAGTCTCAGGTGAAATCTCATGAATCGACGAAACAATTCCAGTGTACATTTTGCGTCCTCGGAAAGAGACCAAAACCCGCATCCCTACTTGCAAATTTCCATACAAATCCTCTGGAACTTTGTAGGTAAAAGTTCCTTTAAGATTGAGTGGCAAAATGATTTCGGCGAAGTACAATTTGGACATTTTTGTTCAGGAGGACAAAGGTAGAAAAAGAATGTTGAAACAAAAACCAAAAACATCTTCCTTCAAAACTCAAAATCATCCCTCGATTATAACCGAAAGAATACTATTATTGTTAAATCCTAATAATTTGTCATGATATATTTGTTTGTCATTCTGAGCACAGACTGAAGGTCTGCGAACGAAGTTCTGAAGTGGAGTCGAAGAATCTATATAGATGCTTCCTTCGTCAGCATGACATTTTAAATAGATTTGACTATAGTACGTGAGATTCCAAGTAAAAAACTATAAAAGTCAGGTTTTTGATGTTGAAAATTTCAATGCAACAACCGCAAAGCATCTGTTAATCCTTCACAGTTTGAGTTCTCAAAGATTTCGAATACTTTGACAAAAAATTAGATTAAAAACCAACCTAAGGTTCAATAGTATTTTCTAATGAACGATGAACAAGTTCCACAGCTTGCAAAGCATCTGGAAGATAGGTTTCTGGGAAAACTTGTCGAGCTTCATCCAAGAAGACAGTCAAGTCACCATAACGATTAGAAAAATGACCCAATATCAACTTCCCAACATTGGCTTTTTTTGCAATTTCAGCAGCTTCTAATGCCGTTGTATGGCCAGTATAATCGGCCATCTCCTTCAAATCATGAAGAAAGGTAGACTCATGATACAATACATCAACATCCTCAACAATCGGGATGACACTTTCCAAATAGCGCGTATCACTACAAAAAGCGTAAGAAACAGATGGATGGGCATCTGTTGTAAGTTCAGAATTGAGGATTATTTCACCGGATTCGGTTTCGAAATCTTTACCGTTTTTCAGGTTTTGGTAATCGCAAACTTCAATTTCGGGATATTTTGAAATCTTGAACATATCAAGATGTCTCTCTTTTGGTTTTTCTTTGAAAAGATATCCATTACAGTAAATCCTGTGATCAAGAGGAATTGTATAGACTTCTACTTTCTGATCTTCGAATATTTTTTCGGATTTATTAGACGAAAGTTCGTGATAAATTACATCGAATCCTTGATGCGTTTCTGTTATTCGGAAAATCGTCTCCATCATTTCCTTGATTCCCTTCGGACCATATACATGTAACGCCTTCTCTCTTCCCAACAGTCGAAAAGATGCAATTAATCCTGGTAATCCAAAACAATGGTCACCATGTAAGTGAGAAATAAAGATATGATCAATCTTTGAAAATCGAGTTTTGGCTTTTCTTAACTGCACCTGCGTTCCTTCCCCACAATCAATAAGAAAATATCGATCTTGCATCTCCAATAATTGAGCTGTCGGAGCCGAATTCACAGTTGGAATCGCAGAATTAAATCCTAAAATGGTAAGAAATACACCCAAAGTTGATTATTTAAGGTCGCAAAATTACGAATTTAGTTTGGAATCAAGAATTGTTCCATGTCGAGAACAACAATTGTTTTTCGGTTTCTTTTCAACTTTAGATTATTGAAAAGAAGCAAGAAACTTTTCTAACGCTTTTTTGCGATGGCTGATTCTGTTTTTTTCTTCGGGAGCCATCTCGGCAAAGGTAATTTTATGATGTTCAGGAACGAAGATTGGGTCATATCCAAAACCTTGATGACCTTTGTTTTCCGTTAAGATATTTCCATAAACTCGACCTTCGAAATATTGCGCTCCTTCTTCATCATAATAACACAAAACCGTGATGAAATATGCTCTTCGCTCTTCGACACCGTGCATTTCGTCAAGAACTTTCGCCATGTTTTTTTGAAAATCGTGATTCCCTGCGTAACGCGCCGAATAGATCCCTGGTCTCCCGTCTAAAGCTTCAACCACCAATCCAGAATCATCACCCACACTTGGAATTCCTGTTTTCTCAAAGCAAAATTTAGCTTTAATTAGCGCATTCTCTTCAAAGGTTTTTCCGTCTTCGATGATTTCGTCATGCAAATCATAATCTGCTAAACTTTTGACATCAAATTCTGCCCCGAGAATCTGTTGAATTTCTTCTTTTTTATGGATATTATGGGTTGCAATAAGAATTTCTTGCATGGATTAAATTATTTTAAATTTTCAACCTTATATTTCTGAGTAAACAAGTAGTAAAATAAAGAGAACAGAACAATACCTATTCCCAATAAAACGTATTCTGAAACATGAAAAACTTCCGAAAAACTTTCCACTCCGCCATATTTAATCAATAATGTTGAAGTCAAATTATTAAAGGCATGTAAAAGAATTGGAAGCAACAGTGACTTGGTTTTTTCGTAAACTGTTCCCAAGACAAAACCTAATAAAACTGCACCCACAAATTGCCAAGGATTCCCATGGACCATTCCAAAAACAATCGCAGAAATCCATATCGCTTTGGTGGGGTCCATTCCTCCATTAATCATCCCTTTTTGAATGATCCCTCGAAAAACAATTTCCTCAAAAAGCGGTGCCATGATGACTGCCAAAACAACTAATACAGAAATATCATTCGACATCTGGTTCATCATTTCAGAAAAAAACTCGTAAAACCTTCCAAAAATTGGTCCTTCAATCGGAATCTGACTAGTCACAAATTCAGCTATCAGCATCATCCCAAACATCATTGGGAAAATTAAAAGGTAATTGTAAAAGTCAGTCACAGAAAAATTGAATTCAAGCGGTTTTTTTGTTTGAGGTCTACAGCACAAAAAATCATAAGCAGCGATTGCCCCAATCCACATTATCGCATTAGAAATAATGAGGAAAAGCGGATCATATTGAAAAGCCATTCCTTTCGAAATTAAAGAAAAAGCACTAATTGCCGATGTAATCATCAGAGGGATAAAACCTCCAAAAAATAAAATTACGGCTCCCAAAGCATCAAATTTATAAAGCGGTAATGAGGATTTTTTTTTCATCATTTTGAATTATTGAAAGCAAATATAGAAGATTTCAGACACGTCATCAAAATTCGAAAAGTTTAGCGGTCATTTTATGTAAAGAAGAATCAACCACTTTAATAACAGAAAGGCAAACCCATCGTTTTCCAAAATCAAAAATTTCAATTATTTCTTCTCCTTCAAAAGAATCAATAAGAGAAGTTTTGGCTGCCGTTTTTTGGTTTCATTAAAAATCACGATTTTTGCACCCATAAAATTTGATATGTCTGATTTAATCAAAGAAATAAAAAAGAGAAAAACCTTCGGGATTATCTCGCATCCAGATGCTGGAAAAACAACATTGACAGAAAAACTTCTACTTTTTGGTGGGGCAATCCAAGAAGCAGGAGCTGTTAAGTCTAATAAAATCAAAAAAGGAGCTACTTCCGACTTTATGGAAATCGAAAGACAGAGAGGGATTTCTGTTGCGACTTCGGTTTTAGCATTCGAATACAAAGGACACAAAATTAACATCCTTGACACTCCTGGTCACAAGGATTTTGCAGAAGACACCTTCCGAACACTAACTGCAGTTGATTCTGTTATCGTGGTGATTGACGTTGCAAAAGGGGTGGAAGAGCAAACAGAAAAATTGGTGGAAGTCTGCCGAATGAGAAATATCCCAATGCTCGTTTTCATCAACAAATTGGATAGAGAAGGAAAAGATGCATTTGACCTTCTTGATGAAGTCGAACAAAAATTAGGTCTAACTGTAACTCCGCTATCTCTTCCTATTGGAATGGGAGCTCAGTTTCAAGGAATTTATAATATTTGGGAAAAGAACATTCAGCTATTTGTTGAAGAAAAAAAACAAAAACTGAGCGAAACGGTAACTTTCGATGATATCAATGACGAATCTGTGGATGAAGTTATTGGTAAAAAAGCAGCTGAAACGCTTCGAGAAGAGTTGGAGCTCATAGAATCTGTTTATCCACCGTTTGACCAAAACGCATACATGGAAGGTCATCTACAACCTGTGTTTTTTGGTTCAGCATTGAATAATTTTGGGGTTAGAGAACTTTTGGACGCCTTTATTGAGATTGCTCCAATGCCTCAACCTAAAGAAAGTGACACTCGATTGGTAAGACCAGAAGAAAAAGATTTCACAGGTTTTGTTTTCAAAATCCATGCGAATATGGACCCGAAACACCGCGACCGATTGGCTTTCGTAAAAATCGTTTCTGGAACTTTCAAAAGAAACGAAAACTACCTTCTTGTAAGAGAAAACAAAAAATTAAAATTCTCCTCTCCTAACGCTTTTTTCGCGGATAAAAAAGAAGTTGTGGACGAGAGCTTCCCAGGAGATATCGTTGGATTACACGACACTGGAAATTTCAGAATTGGCGACACTTTGACATCTGGCGAAAAGATGAGCTTTAAAGGAATTCCGAGTTTCTCACCAGAACACTTCAGATATATCAATAATCAGGATCCACTGAAAGCAAAACAATTAGCGAAAGGGGTCGATCAATTAATGGACGAAGGTGTTGCACAGCTTTTCACCCTTGAAATGAACGGGCGAAAAATCATTGGTACCGTTGGAGCTCTTCAATACGAAGTTATCCAATATCGTCTTGAACACGAATATGGAGCAAAATGCTCTTATGAACCGATCCACATTCACAAAGCTTGTTGGATTGAAGCCGATGAAAAGTCAGCAGAATATCAAGAATTTGCAAAACTGAAACAGCGTTTTATCGCTCGTGATAAGTATAACCAATTGGTTTTCTTAGCCGACTCTTCATTCTCCATTGATATGGCAAGAGAGAAATTTCCTAATGTGAAATTACACTTTGTTAGTGAGTTTTAAAACCTGATATAGATCATTGCCTTAATATTGCATTCTAAAAAATTTGGAACGAAATTTGTACCCAAATAGAAAAAGCATATTATGAAACATATCTTTACAATGTTGAAAAAATATCATCATAAAAAAATAGAAAACCTGAAAAAAATTCTATTTGTAAAAAAAGGTATCATCTAAAAAAATCCCTTTCTGTTCAACGAAAGGGATTTTTTATTTAGTATTGCTTTTACTATTTCGCGGTAACTTTCACTTTCATTTCAACATCATCTTGTACTAACGCGTCCAAAAAATAAGAATAAGTAACATCAAACAATTGTCGATTAAACGTAAATTTATCCGACACGATGGCTACAACACCTTTACTTGATGAAATTTTAGCTGGAAAACTAATAGGGTTGGTTTTTCCTTTTATTGTCAAATTTCCTTTAATAATATAGTTATAAATATTACTATTACTTGGTTTAACAGATGTAATAACAAAAGTTGCTGTTGGATATTTTTTAGCAGCAAAAAAATCATCTGATTTCAAGTGGTCGTTGAGTTCTTTCTCTGTATCGCCAGTAACATCATCCGCGTCAATAGTTTTAATGTCCATCACAAAACTCCCTCCTACTACATTACCATCTTTAACATCAATCTTACCCGATTTTAATTTAATGGTTCCATAATGTGACAGAGATTTGCTCTTCGAAATTTTGTAACCCCACCAATTAATTTCCGAGGCCACAACCTTTTTGGACTGACCAAAACTGAAGAAACTAAAAAATAATATTATTAATGTTAAATTTTTCATACTAAATTGTTTTAGCAAAGATACTTTCAAATTTTTA
>NZ_JBYVEB010000082.1:0-14703 GCF_058117085.1 Chryseobacterium sp. CG10_8
TTCTTAACATTTTTCAGTGATATTTCTAAGATTATCTTTGGATTAATTCATGGGAAATTTCAATTTGATTAAATTTTAGTATTATTAGATTACAAAAAATGGTGACTTCTTTGGTAAAACTTCTTCTTCTTAAGTAAGAGTTGTAACCTTTTTTCATCTTTATGGAAATTGAAGCAGATATTTTTATTTTCAATAAATCAATATGAATTATCTTTGACCCATGAATCTTTACGAACTCTTTTTCAAGCCCTACGAAGCTTATACCACTGGCCAAATTCTAACTGAGGCTGTTGCAGCTATTTTTGGGTTGCTAAGCGTCTATTTTTCAGTTAAAAAAAATATTTGGGTTTATCCAACAGGGATCATTTCGACCGCTCTTTACGTATATATTTTGTTCAAATTCGGATTATTTGGTGATATGATGATTAACTTCTATTACACTGTAATGAGCATTTATGGTTGGATTCTTTGGGCAAAAAGTTCGGAAGATCATGTTCATGTGCAAGTCTCGAAAACAACGCGTAAAGAATGGATTTGGGCAAGTGTTTTGTTTGTCTTTAGTCTTGGATTGGTAACTCTCGTCTATTATTACAAACCATTTATTGATAATAGTTTTTCGATAAAAAATGTTCAATTAGGACTTTATCACTTGGATTGGGCGAATTGGACGGATGTGGTCACGACCTCAATTTTTCTTGTTGGGATGTGGTTAATGGCCAAAAGGCGTATCGAGAATTGGATTTTTTGGATAGTTGGAGATTTGATTTGTATTCCGATGTTTCTGTATAAAGATCTTGGAATAACTTCTTTACAGTACGTTATCTTTACCATTATGGCTGTCAAAGGTCTTCAAGAATGGAATAAAAGTTTAAAAACCAACTATTAACAACAATACAGTTTATCTATCAAGAAAACACTCGAATTCTAAATGGTTTGATTAAAAGTTTAGTAGTTTTGCAGACTTTTTATAGTTTAAAATACAATGAATAAAATCGAATTTTATAAATATCAAGGAACAGGCAACGACTTTGTTATGATTGATAACAGAGATGAAACTTTTCCAAAAGACACCAAAATCATTGAAAAGCTTTGTGATAGAAGATTTGGGATTGGTGGAGATGGTTTAATCCTTTTGGAGAATGATGCTCAATTGGACTTCAAAATGGTGTATTACAACTCCGATGGTAATGAGAGTACAATGTGCGGAAATGGAGGAAGATGTATCGTAGCTTTCGCTCATTTTTTGGATATTTTTGAGGAAAAATGTTCTTTTAATGCGATTGATGGTTTGCATTTAGCCGAAATTAAAAATGGGGTCGTTAAGCTAAAAATGATTGATGTTGACCAAATCAATAGGGACCAATCTGCATTTGTTATCAATACAGGTTCGCCTCACTTTGTAAAATTTGTTGATGATGTAGAGCACTATGACGTGTACAACAATGGGCACGAAATTCGAAATTCTGAAACTTATCAGAAGGAAGGTATCAACGTTAATTTTGTGGAGGAAGTTGCTCCTAATCATATTTTTGTAAGAACTTATGAACGTGGCGTTGAAGACGAAACCTTCAGTTGTGGAACGGGTGTTACAGCAGCTGCACTCTCCTATCTTCAAAACAGAGACAACAAAGTTGTTGATGTAAAAGTTCTTGGAGGAAATCTCAAAGTCTATGCTGAAAAAATTGATGTGGGTTACCACAATATTTGGTTAGAAGGACCAGCAAAACAAGTATTCAAAGGAAAAATTAACATATAAAAACACTTTATGAAAAAAGGTTGCGGCATCGCAATGGTCATTGCAATAATAGTATTAATAATCGGAGGATTCTTTGGTTATCAGTATTACAAAAAATATAAGGCCAATAATGTGGCAAAGGATGGTTATTTCTATGTGCCTACTGGCGCTAATTATCAACAAATTTTGGATAGCATCAAGCCTTTTGTAAAGGATTACGAAGCTTTCTCAGCTGTTGCTAAAGACCGAAATTTGGATAAATTTCATCGTCCAGGTAAGTACCGTGTTGTTTCAGGAAAAAGCAATACTGAAATTGTGGACATGGTGAAGAATGGAAATCAGGTGGATATCAGCTTCCGCATTGGTGATTTCTACAGTGTATACCAGATGATTGGGAAAGTGAGCAAAAAGACTGAAATAGATTCGGTGAAATTTGCAAATGCTTTTAACGAAATTGCCATAAAGAAAGGATTGAAAAATGCTGAGGATCTGAAACCTTACTTTTTCTCGGATACCTATAGCTTCTTTTGGACCGTAACTCCAGAAGAGTTTTTCAAAAAATTTGAAGAGCAGTATGATGATTTTTGGAATACTGAGAGAAAAGAAAAAGAAGCGGCTTCGGGTTTTACAAGAAATCAAATCTACGCATTAGCATCATTAGTTTATAAAGAAACAGGTGGTAAACCTGATGAAATGAAAACTGTTGCTGGTTTGTACATCAATCGAGCCAAAAAAGGAATGAAACTGCAAAGCGATCCTACAGTTATTTTTTCGGTAATGCAAGCAGAAAATTTTAAGACACCCACAATCAAAAGAGTTTTGTATAAGCATCTTAGACAGGATTCTCCTTATAATACCTATATGTATGCTGGGATTCCACCTGGTCCAATTTGTATTGTCAATAAGGATGCGGTTGATGCGGTTCTTAATGCGGAAAAAAGCGACTACATCTATATGTGTGCAGATCCTAAAAAATTTGGATATCATAGATTTACAGCGAGTGACACAGAGCATGCTATAAATGCTAAAGAATATCAAGATTGGCTCAATTCGAAGAACATTAAATAGAATTTAACATAATTTTTTTGAACTTCGTTTAACAAAATCAATTTTTCTGCGTCTTATTATGGAAAGTAAAATTGATTAATTAATTTCTAAGTAAAGAAACCTTTAATGACACCAACAGAAATCATCAATAATCTCACTAAAAAATCTTTGGGATTGACATTAGTGCTTTCAGCTGCAGCTTTAGCTTTTGCACAAGAAAAAATATCCATCTCAGGACGAATTGGAGATCCACAGAATCAATCAGTACCCTATGCGTCGGTAACATTTACTCACACAAGTAATAATGCCTTCAATGATGCAATCCTAACTGATGAAAAAGGAAACTACAAAATTTCGCTTGCTCCAGGAGATTACAAAGTGAAAATTGAAGCCATTAATTATACCAGCGCTACTGTAGATCAAAAGATTTCAGCAGCAACGAAGAGTTATAATTTTGTTCTTCAACCAGATCAAGCGGCTGCCCTTGCTCCTACTAAAAATATCCAAGGTGTTACGGTGGTAGCTCAAGTCGCAAAACCTTACCGTGTTGAGTTAGATAAAAAAGTTTACGATCCTTCAACAGACCTTATCAGTAAAGGTGGAAACTTGCAAGATGTTCTTGCCAACGTTCCTTCGGTTGATGTAGATACAGATGGGACCGTTTCTTTAAGAGGAAACTCTAATGTTAAATTTCTGATTAATGGAAAGCCATCATCTCTTTTGGGGATTGATGATGGTGCAGATGCTTTGAAGTCAATTCCTGCAGATCAAATCGAAAAAATTGAGGTCATTACTAATCCCTCTTCTAAATACGAAGCAAGTGGATCTGCGGGTATTTTGAATATAATTCTCAAAAAAACCAAGGGAAAGGGCTTCAATGGAAGTGTAACTGGGACATTGGGGTATCTTCCTCAGACAGGACTTAATACTAATCTAAGTTGGAAAAGAGGTGAATGGACTTTTTTTTTCAATGGCGGAGGTGGTTACAATAGACGAGATAATACTCGTGAAACTGAGACAACTTATTATAATTCTGATAGAACAATCGAAAATATTGTTAATCAAAACAATAATAACAAGAGCGAAGAAAATTATTACAACGCAAATGCAGGATTTACCGTAGATCTTACGGAAAAAACTGCACTTAACTTGTCTGCAATGGTACGTTATAACGAAAGCGATGGATCAGACTTGCTTAATTTTGATTATTTTAATTCTAACTCAGTTTTTATTGGTAACACACAGAATAGGAGTAAAGATGATGGGAATGGAACTGCAATGCAAGGAGACATTGGATTGGATCACAAATTTAATGACAAAGGACATCAAATTTCGACCTCATTGAGTTTGCAAAAAAGTGATAATCAAGAAAACAATAATGTTCTAAAGAATGCTAGTGATGTATATGTTTTTAGACGTATTACGGATTCTAAAACAGATAACAATTCACTTATTGGAAAAATTGATTATGAATTGCCTTTGGGGGAAAAATCAAAAATAGAAGCCGGTTATAGAATAGATCGTAATGAAAACAACTACAATTATCTTACAACGCAGTCAACAGATAATGATGTAACGTTCAATATACTTACTGATTTTTCCAATACTACGGATTACACGGAGATGTTTAATGCCTTCTATGCACAGTTCAAAAGCAAGATTAACAATTTTGGATATCAATTGGGACTTAGAACTGAAATCTCAGATATTACTGTAGATTTTGAAAACCAAACTGGGAATCAAAGCAATATAGATAAAAATTACACTGGGTTTTTTCCTAGCGTTTTTCTGAGTTATGATTTGGGTGAAGATAAAAATAATCAGTTCTTGTTAAATTATGCAAGAAGGATAAATCGCCCTCGTTCTTGGTTTCTGATTCCATTTAATTCTAGAGCAACCTCTAATGATTTGGATGTTTTTTCAGGAAATCCTGATTTGGATCCAGAATATGTTAACTCTTTCGAGTTAGGATATGCAATTCAAAAGAAAAAATTTACTATTAACCCAACAATATATTACAGAAATACCGAAAATGAAACTCAGTTTGTCACTGTAAAAAAAGACCCTAACTCTTTAGTTTTGATTCGAAAACCATATAATGTAGGCTCCGAATCTCAAATTGGGCTAGACCTTAATGCCACTGTTGATATTACAAAGTGGTGGAAAATTATGGCTAATGCGAATTTATATCATTACGAGACTCAGGGTAATTACTATGATGCAAGTATTATGGATGAAGCTCAAAGCTTTGATGGAAGTGGATTTTCATCTCGTATTAGACTTTCCAATACCTTTAAAATTGATAAGACATTTAACATGCAATTGCAAGGATTTTACCGAGGTGGCGAAAAAACTGATTCGAGCAAAAGATTACCAATGTACGCCGTAAATTTTGGAGCATCAAAAACTATTTGGAATGGCAATGGTACATTTGCCTTCAACATCCAAGATATTTTCAATACTCGTGCTATGGAAAGATATAGTTATACATCAGATTTTGATAGTTATATGTATATGCAATGGATGCCTAGACAGTTTTCTCTTTCTTTCACTTACCGTTTCAAGCAAGGAGAAAAAGTCGAACAACCGAAGAAGAAAAAAGACATTAATAGTAATGCTTCAGGTGGTGACGATCAAGGTCCTATGTAATAATGATTTAGACAGAATTACTTATAAATTAAATATAATAAAAAAGCGGAAAATTAATTTTCCGCTTTTTCTTTTTTCTTTTCCTCTTCGTAAATCTTTCTTCTCAGTCCTGATGTAGAAAAATCATGATCTCTTTTGTTATAATAGATTTCGATTCCTTTCTGTTCGCAATACTGCTTTCCGGTAAAATCCTTTTCTCTATAATCATCGCCGATAATTCTAATGTCGATGACAAAAGTCTTCAAAATATTGAGCAAATCTTCTTCTGTAACGTAAGGAACAATTTCGTCTACCGAATTAATAGCTTTCAGCTGAATGTACCGTTCTACAATGGTTTGTGATGGGCTGTTCTTATGACTGCGCTCCATACTTGGGTCAATTTGCAATCCAACAATTAGATAATCACAAACACATTTTGCTTCTTCCAACATCTTGATATGACCTGCGTGAAGCAAATCAAAAGAAGAAAATGTGATCCCAATTTTCTTATCTTTCATATATATTATTTTCTAGTTTCTAAATATTTTTGCCATTCCCAAACTGTTCTCAACGCTTCCTCCAGACTGGTTTCAGATTTCCACCCTAGTTCCCTTTCTGCCTTATCAGCATTGGCGTATGCAATGGTAATATCTCCAGCTCTCCTATCACATATTTGGTACGGAACACTTACGTTATTGGCTTTTTCAAAACTTTCCACGACTTCCAGAACAGAGCTTCCTTTTCCTGTTCCAAGATTATAAATATCAATGACAGTTTCTGATTTTTCGTTGATTAATTTCTGTAATGCTTTTACATGCGCTTTGGCTAAATCAACCACATATATATAATCTCGAATAGCCGTTCCATCTGGTGTTGGATAGTCATTACCCCAAATATTCAATTTTTCACGGATTCCAGCAGCAGTTTGCATCACAAAAGGAACCAGATTATTAGGAATACCAATTGGTAATTCACCCAAAAGTGCAGAAGGGTGAGCTCCAATAGGGTTGAAGTATCTTAAAAGGGTAACTTTCTTCTGATAAGCATTTGCAAAGTCGATAAGAATGTCCTCTCCCATTTGTTTGGTTTTTCCATAGGACGATTCAGCAGCTTTTAATGGAGTATTTTCATCAATAGGCATTTCGTCGGCTTGACCATAAACAGTACAAGAAGAACTAAAAATAAAGTTGGAAATATTTCTTTTTTTGAATTCTTGCAAAATATTGATGAGCGAGAAAAGATTGTTTTCGTAATAATCCAAAGGCTTTTCTTGACTCTCTCCTACTGCTTTGAAAGCAGCGAAATTAATGCAACCTTCAATAGAATGTGCCTCAAAAACCTGAGAAAGCAATTCCCTTCTTTTGAGGTCGAAAGGATAAAATATAGGCTTCTTACCTGTTATTTCTTCAATGTTATTTAAAATGAATTTTTCTGTGTTGGATAGGTCGTCAACAATAACCACCTCAAAACCATTCTCCAAAAGTTCTACCACAGTGTGGGAACCAATATATCCTAAACCTCCAGTTACAAGTATTGCCATTTGATTTTTATATAATCACAAAAATAGCATAAATCTTCCATTAATGAAGGATGATATTGCTCCTACTTATATGAATTTGATTTAAAACAACTTCAAAAACTCATCTTTGTAGCTGGAAGAAACTTCGATTTCTATGTTGTCTTCTAAGACTATTTCTCCATTTTTATGGTAAGATTTCACACTGTTAAAATTGACAATATGCGAACGATGAACCCTAACAAAGGGATAATCTAAAAGGTCTTCGAAATATTTTAGAAAACGACACACCATTTTTTGCTTCCGTCTTTCATAAAGATTTGGGTAAAATTTCCATCGGCTTGCAAACGAACAATTTCATCGATTCTTGCAACATCAAAACCTTGCATTGTTGGAAGCATGATTTGTTGTTTTTCAGGTTTCTGTTGAAGGTTTTGAAGCAAAATTTTATTTCGATCGCCTTCTTCGCCGTATTTACCTGCCAATGTAGAAAGATTTTCAAAACTTGGTGTTTCTAAAGGTTGAAACCCAAACAATTCAAAATTTTTCTGTAATGTATTGATGATTACTCTTCTTCTTACTACTTCTGTAGCGGTAAAATCTCTGGTTCCTTTGGCTAAACTCGGCTTCATCTAAAGTGGATAATTAAAATTTGAAATTTGCATTATAATTCGTGCAAAAATAAGGAAATATTAGTTGTGAAAACGATGTAATTGAGATTGCTTCGTCGTTCCTCCTCGCAATGACGATCAAAACAACTTCAAAAACTCATCTTTATAGCTAGACGATACTTCGATTTCGGTGTTATCTTCCAACACGATTTCTCCGTTTTTATGGTAAGATTTTACAGAATTGAAATTGACAATATGCGAACGATGAACCCTAACGAAGGGATAATCCAAAAGGTCTTCGAAATATTTTAGAAAACGACACACCATTTTTTTGCTTCCGTCTTTCATAAAGATTTGGGTAAAATTTCCATCAGCTTGCAAACGAACAATTTCATCGATTCTCGCGACATCAAAACCTTGCATTGTTGGAAGCATGATTTGTTGCTTTTCAGGTTTTTGCTGAAGATTTTGGAGTAAAATTTTATTTCGGTTGAACTCTTCTTTTTTCTCAATGCTTTCCGCAACTTTATTCACTGCGACAATCAATTCCTGAATATCAATCGGCTTCAGAATATAATACGAAGCAGAAAAATTGAGCGCTTTCATCGAATAATCCGAAAAAGCCGTAATGAAAATCGTCTCGTAATTGTAGTTTTGTGTCGCCTCCAAAATATCAAACGCATTTCCATATGGCATTTCTACATCCAGAAAAACTAATTGTGGTCGATGTTTTTCGATAAGAGGAACGGCTTCTTTAATATTTTCAGCTTCGCCTAATATTTCAACTTGAGGACAATATTTGGTTAAATAATTCCGAAGAACATTACGCGCAATTTGTTCGTCATCGACGATGATACTTTGTATTTTCATATCATTTCTTTAATGGAAAAAATGGCAAATCAAAATTAAATTTCTAATGAAAGAATCTATTTCAGTTAATGCATATTAAATGAACCAAATTACAATAAAAATGTAGAATTTAAAAACTTTTAAATAGCATAACTTTATCCTAATGTTAAAAATAATTAACTTTACATAGCCGTTATAAAAAAAAATAAAAATGATTGATGATAGAAAAAAATATAAAATATTTACATTAAAAACATTATTTCTACTACACTTGTTTTTATTTACAATTGCATTTTCACAAACACTGGATTCCGTTTTTATAAAACAGAATATATGGGTACGAGTTCCTGTAACGCTTAAAGATTATAATTTAAAGAGCAAGGTTCGCACTGCAATAATCACTTCATCAAATACCGACACTCCGCCTTTTGTCACTATACAGAAAAACTATTTTTCAGAATCTGGTCTATTGACAAAAATGGAATATTACCAAAAAGACGATGAGGATGAGATGACAACAAATTTTTACCATTATGGACAAAATAGACTTGATAGCATAACAACAAATGACGGTACAGGAAAAAGAGAATTTATTTATGATTTGGAAGGTAGACTGACTAAAACAATCTTTTTTGGCAGATATGAGGATGATAAAAATGACATTGAGGAAATAGAGAATTATTTTTACAATGACGAGAATTTTGTAGAAAAAATCACTAAAGATTCAGCAAATGACATGCGCTTTTTTCAATATGATAAAAAAGGCAGGGTTAGAAAAATGACCTCAAGGTATAATTATGAACCGAACAACATCGATGAATTTGAATGCGAATATGAAATTGGTAATCAAAAAAATATTTCAAAAAGTATCACTAAACAGAATGGCGTAAGTGTATCTACTGTTACTGAAAAATGGAATACTTTAAAGTTTATTGAAGAGTCTGAAATGGTAGGAGCTGATAACAAAAAAATTAATTTTACTTATGAATACACAATTGATAAAAATAATAATTATATTAAACTATTAACGTTTAATAATGGTAATCTTACTAACACAGAAACTCAAAAAATAGTTTATTATTCAGATTAATTTCTTTCTAACCTTATTTACAAATTAAACTTCAAAACCACCAAAACACCTTCTCCTTCGCTTTTATCAGTCACTTCACAAGTAATATTTTTTCCGTACAAATCATTCAACAATCGGATTCTTTCGAGGGTATTTTTCATTCCGCGTCCGTTGCGTTGTTTTTGATGTTCGGTTTTTTGGGCTTTGCTATTTTCGATTCCGATTCCGTTGTCTTCGACAGTCACAACAAATTGATTTTCGGTCTTTTTGAAATCCAATTTCAAAAATCCTTTTTCATTTTTGTATCTCAATCCATGCCAAATCGCATTCTCTAAAAACGGTTGAATCAACATTCCTGGAATTTCCATCGAAGAATCAATATCACCTGCAACTGAAATTTCGTAATCAAATTTATCATGGAAACGACTTTTCTCTAACATGAGATAGGAATTCAACAAATCAAATTCTTCCTGAAATGGAATGAAATCTTCCTTTGAGTTTTCCATCACACCTCTCATTAATTTCGAAAAACGAGTTAAATATTGGTTGGCTTCTAACTCATTATTCTCTGCAATGAATTGATTAACCGAATTCAAACTATTGAAAATAAAATGAGGATTCATCTCTCGACGAAGTGATTGTAACTCAATCTTTTTATTTTGAATTTTAAGTTTTTTCTGCGTGTACAATGCAAACGCAATGAAACCAACCGCTAAAACTAAACCCGCAATCAAGAGATAATTGAAGAGGTTTTTTCGTTTGATCAATTGTTCGTTCAAGGATTTTTCCTTTTCCAATTGAGCGATTCTTTCTTCTGTTTCTTTAATGATTTTTGAGTCAACTAACGATTGGTCTTCATCTAAAAGCGTCGGAAGTTGGGTCAAAAAATTCTGATAAAGTTCGATTGATTTTCCATGATTTCCTTCGGAATTATAAAGGGAATCTAATTTCAAAAGACTTTTCCTGGCTTCCAAAGTATGATTTTTGGAAATGGCCAATTCATAGGCATTTTGATAGAGTTTAATCGCTTCTCCTCTATCATCCGTTTTCAAATAAATGTCCGCCAATTGTTGTATTTGAGCGACTCTTTCCTCTGAATCTTCTTTAACAAAATCCTCTTCTAAAACTGCTTTTTTTACCTCAATTGCTTTTTTGTAATCTTTATTTTGAACATACAAATCTGCAACTTGTTGATTAAGTTCCAATGCTCGTTTTGGTGCTTCTTCTTTAGAAATCTTATACGCTGTATTAAGGTTTTCAACCGCTTTTGGAATTTCTCCTTTTTGAACATTAATTTCCGCCAAATTTTCATAATCTTGACTAAGTTCGTCGGTGTTCTTTTGGCGAGAATTGACTGCAATATTACTTTGTATTGCTTGTTCTTTTTCACTAATCGAATTACTTGTCAAACGAGCTGCGTCATTGGCATTGACTTTTTTCGATTTCGAAGAGTAACCAACTTGTGAAGCTTCAACAAAGTTAGCCTTTGCTGACATTAACTTATTTTGTCTTTCCTGCGATTGCGCTAACTTTCTTGTTACGTCTTCAAGATTCTTTTTGTCATCAGTATTTTCGTAAATCGTTTTGGCCTTTTGGTAAAACTCTTCGCTTTTCGAAAAATTATTTTGATTAAAATATTGGTCGCCCAAAGTCACATAAGAATCTGCTTCAGCTTTTGGATTGTTCTTGTCAATCGCTGTTTCAAGTTTTTTGGTTTCGGCTTGGATTTCTTTTGCAGGATTAGTTTGAGCCAAAATCATTTCGCTCAAAATCAAAAAAATCATCATCGTAAAAGCTTTGAAAACTTTCATAGGACAAAGATAAACATATTTCGAGCCACATCTCTTTTCATTCACCAAGTGAAAAACGGGTTTCACCAAGTCTGGAGAAATCCAGTTGAGATTCAAGATAATTTTACATTCATAAAAAAAATGAAACTAAAAAATGTAATCGTCCTTATAGGATTCTTATTCTCAACAGTGTTATTGGCTCAAAATCAGCAACCGCAAACTCACTTTATTGAAGTAACTGGAAGCGCCGAAATGTCATTTGATCCAGATGAAGTTACATTCAGTATAGGAATACAAGGAACAGATAAAAAAACCCTGCAAGATGCAGAAGAAAAGTTCTTCGCTGTCCTAAAAAAGCACAAAATAGAATTGAATGAAGTTGATTTTAAGTCCTCCAACAACTACGGCTATAATTGGTGGAACAGCCGAAATACATTCAGAAAATTATTTAACATCAAAATTAATCCGAAAGTTCAGGTTTTGAGTTTTATGGAAGACCTTAATGAAAAATGGGTAAGTCAGGTAAATCTCATTAAGAAAGATCATTCCAATATTGCAGAATATCGAAAAGAAACTAAAATTAAAGCCATGAAAGCGGCGAAAGAAAAAGCCGATTATCTTTTGAACAGTATTGGAAATAAAACAGGAAAACCTTTAGAAATCGTTGAAATTGAAAACTCTAACATAAGTGACATCATTAATATAGGATATCTTACACCAAGCTACGCTAATGTAAAAATGAAATCGGAAAATAATGATGACTCCATCAATAACGTTGATAAAATTAAACTTCGTTACGAAATCAGAGCAAAATTTGAAATTCTTTAATCCAAATTCACCATATTATGAAGACAAAATCTTTAATCGTAGCCAGCATTATTACAGGAAGTGTATTTGCTTTTGCCTTTTCAAAAAACGAAAAAAAAGTAGAAAGAAAGATGCCTGAACAGACTCAAACCACTAATCCAGAAACCAATAGTTCTAAATCAGAAAACACCATTCAAGTGGCGTTGCTTTTGGACACCTCTAACTCGATGGATGGATTGATAGAACAGGCTAAATCAAGACTTTGGAACATTGTCAATACGCTAACAACTTTAAAATACGATGGCAAAGCCCCAAAAATAGAAATTGCCCTGTACGAATACGGAAACGATGGACTTTCTGATGAAAATTGGGTAAGAAAAGTAACACCTTTAACTCAGGATTTAGATTTAATTTCCGAAAAATTATTCTCGTTAAGAACCAATGGTGGAACCGAATATTGCGGTGCTGTTATCAAAAGTGCAACCGACCAATTGGAATGGAATGGTAATTCCGAAAGTATGAAATTGATTTACATCGCAGGAAACGAGCCATTCAACCAACAAGGTGTCAATTATAAAGATGCCATTTCTGGAGCCAAAAGGAAAAATATTTTTGTCAATACCATTTTCTGCGGAAATCGCGAAGAAGGAATCCGAACTTTTTGGCAAGATGGTGCTCAATTAGGCGAAGGCAAATTTTTTAATATCGATTCTAATCAAAAAGTGATTTTTATTGAAACGCCTTATGATGTTAGAATTTCCGAATGCAATTACAAGCTGAATGATACCTATATCGGTTATGGAAGCAAAGGATATGAGAAAAAGGCGATGCAAATTCAACAAGATGCCAATGCAGCTTCCCTTTCCAAAGCTAATTTCGTAGAACGTTCGGTTTCGAAATCCAAAAAAGAAGCTTACAAAGCTGATTCTTGGGATTTGGTGGATAAAGCTGAAAGTGATAAAGACTTTGTAAATAAAGTAAAAGATGAAGACTTGCCAAGTGAACTTAAAGGAAAGTCCAAAGCTGAAATTCAACAAGTTATCAATGCGAAATCAGTGGAGAGAACCAATATTCAGAAAGAGATTTCAGACCTTGCAGTGAAACGCCAGCAATACATTGATGAGGAAATGAAAAAACGAGGTAATGCAACGGGTGATGATTTGGGTAAAGCCATTGAAAAATCAATTCAAGAAATTGCAACTAAAAAAGGTTATCAGTTCTAACTATTAGAAGACTAATTTGTTTAAGAAAACAACCGCTTCAAGTTATTTTGGAGCGGTTTTATTTTTCGGGCAACACCTGCGAAAAATCATATTGAAAGGTGCTATTTCAGATAGATTTTGGCTTCATTTTTCGTTACATTGCATTTTAATATTTAGATAAAAAACATATAGATGATGAAAAAACTATTTTTATTTAGTTTGGGACTGTTGAGCTCTCTAATTTTTAGTCAAAGTGCAGACAATGTAGGTTGGTACATTCAGGAAAAGCATTATCCTGAAATTCAATATTCTGGCGAAAAATTATATTATATTGTCACCGAACCTTATACCGAAAGAGTTAGAGCAGAAGTTGATGGAAACGCAAAAATGACGGGTTTTAACAACCCTAACATAGACCAAGTTTATGAACTTAAAAATGCTGAACTAAAAGGATTTCAAAAAAGCACAGACAACCAGGGTCTTCGCATAGAACTGTATGATTTGGGCGTGAAACACATCTTCTATGCCACCGAAAAACAAAAATATATGGGTGATAAGGACATATCCTATGTTGGTTATGTTGACGTGATTGCGACTGTTAGAGTGGCTGTAAAATCTGGTGACCAAACTCTATTTGAAAAAACTTATACAGCAAAGAAGAATACAGATAACGCTCAGGTGTACAATAACACTTCGATTAAGAGTAGATCGGTGGCAATTACTCAAGTTATTTCCCAGTACGAGTCTAATTCTTCCAATTATTCCACCCACAATATCCAGATTCTTGGAGATGCTGTCAGAAGTATTTTTGCAGATCTGAACGCCAAATTTTCGACCTATTACGAGTCCAAAAGAGTTAATCTCTTTGAAGTCAAAAAAGAAGAAAAATTCGGCATCAACATTAACGCTCAAATTGCAAAGCTTAAAGAAATGAACAGTTTACCTTACGATGAAACCTATGATGAGAAACTTCGTACGATGGCTCAAGAAAGCTTACAACTCTTTGAAGCTGAAGTTAACAAACTGACCGACAAAACCGAAAAAAATCAAAAGAAAATTTACTGGGCATTGCTCTCTAATATTTCTGGAATGTATTACGCTTTGGGTAATTATGACAAAGCCATCGAATATGGCAAAGAACGAGAAACCATCAACTACAACAACCGTTGGCATTATAACTTGGAAATTGCAGAAAGCCGAAAAAAAATCATGGACTCTCTTCCTAAATAGTTTTTCTACAACAAAATTTTTCGTGAAAAATAATAAAGCCAAAGATTCGAAGTTCAGCTTCGGATCTTTGGCTTTTTAGAACGTGTTATAATTTGTGAAATATTTTACCGTTAAGGATGTAAGAGCTTTTAGCTTTAATGATTCTTATTTATTAATACTTAATCAACTGAATATTTTAATGTTAAAATTCGAAATAAACAAAGTTTATTATTTTAAGAA